>NZ_JBHTSF010000086.1:21269-39881 GCF_042795295.1 Streptomyces sp. NPDC056486 | reverse complement strand
CTCCCCCCAGCCATGATCCCCACCTACCTCACCCACCTCACCACCCTCCCCCAACACCCCAACGGCAAGACCAACACCACCCAACTCCCCCCACCAGAAGGTCTGGTGGAGCGGCGCGAGCGGGTGGCACCACGTACCGCCGACGAGTCCGCCCTCGTCGAGCTCTGGTCCGAGGTGCTCGGCGTGCGGGACATCGGGGTCGAGGACGACTTCTACGACGTGGGCGGGGACTCGCTGCGCGCGGTCCAGGTGTTCCAGCTCCTCTCGGACGCGGGCTCGCCGGTACCGCTGTCCGTACTGCTCGGAAACCACACCATCGAGCAACTCGCCGCGCGACTCGGCGAATCGGCCGACACCGACGAACCGGCCGACACCGTACCGACCGGCGCCGACGAACCGGCCCACGCCGAACCGGCACCCGAGGCAGCCCTCGCCGGCTGACGCCTCCCACGAACTCTCTTACGCACGCACGCACCACCACCCATGAACAACTCCCTGACGCGCACCACCCGTACCGACACCGCCCGGCATTCCGAGCGGCCGAATGGAGAGCTCCGTATGGCCACCGCACCCGTGATCACCCACCAGGCGATCGGCGCAGCAGCAAGCAGTGACACCGGCGCGGACCGCGCCCTGGCGACCGACCTCGCCGGATCGGAGCTCTTCATCGAGGGCTTCACCGTGCTGCGCGCCGCCCACACCCCCGACCGGTTCACCCCCGAGACCCTCTCCTCCTTCCAGGCCCTCTGGGACGACCTTGCACTCGACCAGAATCTCGGCGGCAGCACCTACCGCTACCGCCGCTACGGTCGGGTGCGTGCCGAGATCACCGCGTCGGAACCGGAGTTCACGCCGCTGGCGCACTCCGTGTTCCAGCAGTCCGCCGAGCACATTCCGATCCACATGGGCCGGGCCCGCCTCTTCGAGCCCGTCGCCCAGGAGCACCTGTCACATCCGGTGCTCCTGGGCCTGCTCGCCGACGGCCTGCGCCTCATCCGCAGCGGCGACGACCGCACGCAGTGGGAGATCGGGCTGCACTTCGTGCGCACCATCGCCGGTGCCACACCCGGCCTTCCCACCCCCGAGGGCCGCCACCGCGACGGGCACGACTACATAGGCATGCACCTGCTCGGACGGCGCGGCTGCACCGGCGGCGAGTCGATCGTCTACCGCGACGGGCGTCCCGACACCCGGCTCACGCTCCTCGACCCGCTGGACGGGATGGTGGTCGTGGACGCGGCGATCATGCACGAGGTCACGCCGATCGCGGCGACCGACGGCGAAGGCGTGCGCGACATGCTGCTCGTGGACTACAACGCGATCGGCCCGGCCGCCGGGGAGTCCAGGCCGTGAACGCATCCCGTTCCACCGCCACGGCACCGGCCGACCCCGACCCCGTACCCCTGCTGCTCGAACTCGTCGGCACGCCCTCCGTGTCGGGTCACGAAGAGACGGCCGCGCGTGCGCTGGTGCGCTGGTTCAAGTCGGTCGGCTTCACCGCGTACGTCGACGAAGCGGGCAACGCGGTCGGCGAGACCGGTGGCACCGAGGGTCCGGTGATCATGCTGCTCGGACACATCGACACGGTGCCCGGCATCCTGCCCGTCGTCCGCGAGGGGGACGTGCTGCACGGCCGGGGCACCGTCGATGCCAAGGGCCCGCTGGCCGCGATGGCATGGGCCGCGGCCCGCGCCGCGAACGCCGGTACCGCCGCCCGGATCGTCGTGGTCGGGGCCGTGGAGGAGGAGCGGGAGTCCAAGGGGGCGCGCCATCTGATCGACCGGTACGCGCCCGACGCCCTGGTGATCGGCGAACCGAGCGGGGTCGACGGGGTGGTGCTCGGCTACAAGGGCATCCTGCGGCTTCGCTACGAGGTCGAGCGGCCTGCCGCCCACACCAGCAGCCCCGAGGAGAAGGCCACCGAGGTCGCCACCGGATTCTGGTCCCAACTCCAGGACAAGCTGGCCAGGTTCCACCCGGACGCCGCCTTCTTCGAGCAGGCACTGCCCGCTCTGGTGGGGATGGCCGGTGACATCGAGCGGGCCGTGCTCGACATCTCGTGCCGGGTACCGCCCGGCTTCGACACCGACGGCCTCCTCGGCTGGCTGGCCGAGCGGGCCCGCGGCGGGCGGATCACCGTGGTCGAGCGGACCGACGCGGTCCGCTCATCGCGCACCGATCCGGTGGCGCGGGCGCTGACCGCGGCCATCCGCGGGCGCGGTCGCAGGCCGGTCGCCAAGGTGAAGCTCGGCTCGTCCGACATGAACGTGGTGGCGCCGCACTGGGGTTGCCCGGTCGCGGCGTACGGGCCGGGCGACGCGAGTCTCGACCACACCGACCACGAGCACATCGACCTGCGTGACTACCGGCTCGCCATCGACGTACTGACCGACGCCCTCGGGCTCCTGGCCGATGCGCTCGGCCGGGTCCCGGTGAGCGTCGGCGAGAAAGCGGGTGCATCCCAATGACCGATCCGATGACCGATACGGCCACGCCCGGCGGTCCCTTCGTGGCCGACAGCGACCCGGCCGCGCCGATCGCCGTGCTCCACTCGCGCATCCGCGTCGAGGAGCGCCGCCTGCTCGATGAGTTCGACCGGCGCCGGGTGCGCTACGAACTGCTCGACACCCGCACCGCGGTGTTCCGGCCCGACCAGCCCCGGCTGCCCTACCGGGGCGCGCTGAGCCGGGAGATCTCGCACACCCGCAACGTGTACGCGACGCGGCTGCTCGAACACGCGGGCCTGACCGTCGTGAACAGCCACGACATCATCACCACGTGCGGCGACAAGCTGCTCACCACGCTGCGGCTGCTCGACTCGGGCATCCCCACTCCACGTGTCCTGGTGGGGCTGACACCGGACGCGGCGCTCGACGCCCTTGACGACTTCGGCTATCCGGTGGTCGCCAAGCCCCTCACCGGGTCCTGGGGGCGGCTCGGTGCCCGGCTCAAGGAGCGCGAGACGGCCGAGGCGGTCCTTGAGCACAAGGCGGCGCTGACAGGACCGCAGCACCAGATCACCTACATCCAGGACTACGTGGACAAGCCAGGCCGCGACATCCGTGCGTACGTCTTCGGGCGCGAGGTGGTCGGCGCGATCTACAAGTACTCCGACCACTGGCGCACCAACACGGCGCGCGGTGGCCGGCCCGTCGTCTGCCCGGTCGGCCCTGACCTGGAGAAGCTCCTGGTCGCCACCGCCGAGGCGATGGGTGAGGGCGTACTCGCCGTGGACCTCCTGGAGGGCCCGGACGGCGATCTTTTCGTCAACGAGGTCAACCACACGCCCGAGTTCCACGGCGCGATCGACGTCCTCGGCACCGGCATGGTCGGCCGTTACGTCGACTACGTACTGGACCGTCTCGACCGCCCCGGTCACCTGCTCGACCCGACCCCCGCCGTCCGGTGACGGCCCAGACCCGCAGCGACCTGGAGACCGTCCCCATGACGCCCCTGAACGCGCAGCCCACGACCACGACCACGGCTACGGCTACGGCTACGGCCGCGAAGGTCACCGCGATCCAGCTGGACGCACCCGTGCCCTGCGACGGGCGCCTGCTCGCGGTGCCTGCCGGTCAGTACGACTGGATCCGCCTCCTGGTGGCCGCCGACGACCCGGCCGAGCTCGACGAGGAAGTGTGGCTGCACTACCGCGAGGGCGCCGACCCCGAGTGGCTGCGCACCACAGGACGCACCACAGGACCGGCCGACGGCGCCCTGCGCTCCGCCCGCGTCCCGGTGCCCCGTCGCTCGGAGCTCGTCGGGCTGCGGCTGCCTGACCGGCCCGGACTCACCGTGCACGCCCTCGACGTCGTCGGCCCCGACCGCGCCGCCGGCCTCCCGAACGGAGCCTGACCACCATGACCAAGCTCGCCATGTTCGGCGGCACCCGCACGGTGACCGCCCAGGACGCCGACCCGGCGCTCATCGGATGGCCGGTGGTGACCGACGCGGAGCGCGAGGGCGCCCTGCGGGTCTTCGACAGCGGCCAGTTCACGTCCAACAACACCGACGGAGAGGTCCAGCTCCTGGAGCGGGAGTGGGCCCGGTACGTGGGGACGGCGCACTGCGCGGCCGTCTCGAACGGCACCGCCGCCATCGAACTCGCCCTGGCCGCGGCGGGGATCGAGCCGGGCACCGAGGTACTGGTGCCCGCGTTCACCTTCATCGCCAGCGCGATCGGCCCCGTACAGCGGTCGCTGCGGCCGGTGTTCGTGGACATCGACCCGGTGACCTTCTGCATGGACCCGGCCGCCGCCGAGGCCGCGATCACCCCGCGCACCCGGGCCGTCATCGTGGTTCATCTGCACGGTCTGCCCGCCGACATGACCGCCTTCCGGGCGCTCGCCGACCGGCACGGACTGCTCCTCGTCGAGGACGCGGCGCAGTCGCACGCGGCGACGTACCAAGGTGCCCGCACCGGCTCGCTCGGCGACATCGCCACCTTCAGCCTCAACGTGGTGAAGAACCTGCCGACGTGCGGCGAGGGCGGCCTGGTCACCACGGATTCGGCGGAGCTGCACCGCCAGGTCGAGCTGCGCCGCCAGTTCGGCGAGCAGCTCCAGGGCGCCAAGGAGCGTGACTACCGCTCGCGGCTCCTTGCGGGCAACGAGAAGCTGAGTGCCGTTCAGGCCTCTTTCGCCCGTGCCCAGTTGGACCGCCTCGACGCGTATCACGCGGCCCGCACCCGCAATGTGACGGCGTTCCTCGACCGGGTCGGCGCGCTGCCCGGCATCCTGACCCCGCACACCCCGGCCGACCGCACCCACGCCTGGCACATCCTGCGGCTGCGTTTCGACGTGGCCGCGATGGGCCATGCCGGGGTCGAGCCCGGTGCGATGCGCTCGATGCTGCACCGCGCGCTGCGCGCCGAGGGCGTGCCCGTACAGCCGTACCAGGTGGTTCCGCTGCCCGGCCAGCCCGCGTTCCGCGAACTCGGCCACCGGGCCGAGGACTTCCCGGTCACCTGCGAGGTCATCGAGGACTCCCTCACCTTGCAGCGCTGGCACCTCAACCCGGCGTCGGGCCCTGTGCTCCAGCGCATCGCGGACGCCTTCGAGAAGGTGTGGGGCCACCTGGACGTGCTCGGTACAGCCGCCGCCGGACAGAACCACCGCCCCGCATGGCGCACGGCGCAGAAGGCGGGGGTCTGACATGAGCGACGTACTGACCCCGCAGACCCCTGTGCCCACCGCCGAACTCGCCCAGCTGGTCCGGGAGCAGATCCTGGAGATGGGGACGAGCCCCGACGGCACCCACATCGGCGGCAGCCTCTCGGCGACGGACATCATGACGCTGCTCTACAACGAGGTGCTGCGGCTGCGCCCCGATGAGCCCGGCTGGGCCGACCGCGACCGTTTCATCCTGAGCAAGGGGCACGCGAGCGCCGCCCTGTACGCGGTGCTCGCCGCCCGGGGCTTCCTGCCCACCGAGGAACTCGCGTCGTACGGGGTGACGGGCGGGCGCCTTGCCGGGCATCCGCTGCGCCGCCTGCCGGGCGTCGAGTTCCCCTCGGGCTCGCTCGGGCACGGTCTCTCCCTGGGCGTGGGCAGCGCGCTCGCCGCCCGCCGCCAGGGCCGTCCGAGCCGGGTGTTCGTGCTGATGGGCGACGGCGAGATCCAGGAGGGCTCTGTGTGGGAGGCCGCCATGTCGGCGGCGCATCTGCGGCTCGGCAACCTGACGGCGATCGTCGACCGCAACCGGCTCCAGATCACCGGCCACACCGAGGAGCGGATGGGTCTGGAACCCCTCGCCGACAAGTGGCGCGCCTTCGGCTGGCACACGGTCGAGGCCGACGGCCACGACCTGGACGCGCTGCGCGCCGCCCTCACGGCGCCGCCCGCGACCGGCGACCGGCCGACGATGGTGATCGCCGAGACGGTCAAGGGCAAGGGCGTCCCGCTCTTCGAGGACAAGAAGAAGTCGCATTCGGTGAAGCTCAGCCCGAATCTGCACCGGCGTGCGCTCGCCGGTCTGCGGGCCCGATCGAGGAGGCAGCCGTGACCGTCGTCGACGACGTCGCGAAGACCGTACCCGTCGCGGACAAGACGGACAAGACGGATGAGACGGGTGAGACGGGTGAGACGGGTGAGGCGGGTGCCTGGCGGCAGAAGTACGAGGCCGCGAGCCGGGACGTGTACCGGGCGACCCTGCTCGACCTCGCCAAGTCGGACCCGCGCATCTTCGTGGTGGACACCGACATGGGCGGCTTCGAGGACACCTTCGAGGCCGAACTCCCGGACCAGTACGTGAACGTCGGCATCGCCGAGGCGAACCTGATGGGGGTCTCGGCGGGGCTCGCAGCCGACGGCCTGGTGCCGTTCGCCAACACCATCGCCTCGTTCGCGGCGACGCGCGCCTGTGAACAGGTGAAGGTCGACATCGCGGGCAACAACCTGCCGGTGCGCATCGTGGGCACGCACGGCGGGTTCTCGGCGGGCCACTACGGCCCGACCCACCACGCCCTGGAGGACGTGGCGATCCTGCGCACCCTGCCGAACCTGACGGTGGTGGTGCCGGCCGACGCCGCCGAGACCGAGTACGCGATCCGCGCGGTCGCCGACACCGATGCCTTCCCCGGCCCGGTCTACATCCGCCTCGGCCGCAAGGCGACGGGCCTGGTCCACGAGGGGCCGTACGCGTTCCGCATCGGCAGGGCCGACGTGCTGCGCGGCGGCGACGACGTGACCGTGGTGGCCACAGGGCCGCTGCCGGTCTCCGAGGCACTCGCCGCCGCGGACCTGCTCGCCGCGCGCGGCATCGGCGCGCGGGTCCTGAACATGCACACCGTCAAGCCGCTGGACGAGGCGGCGGTCCTCGGGGCGGCGCGCGAGACGGCGGGCCTTGTCACCGTCGAGGACCACGTCCTGGTCGGCGGGCTCGGCGCCGCGGTGAGCGAACTGACCGCCGAGCACCACCCGTGCCGGGTGCGCCGGATCGGGGTGCCGGACGGCTTCCACGACGAGGTCGGCAGCGAGCGCGAGCTGCTCGCGCTCGCCGGAGTGACCGCGGAGCGGATCGCCGCGGCCGCCGAGGAGGTGGTCCGCCACGCGCCCTAGTCCTAGGAACGCGCCGGGAGGCCCCTCGGAATGCTGCGGCACAGCGCGAGGACGGGGTCGGCGAACGTACGGGGCATCAGGAAGGGCGCGACATCGGCCGGACCCCGGTCGAAGGTCAGCAGATCCCCGTTCGCCGGGTCGCTCTCGACCCGGTCGGCGTGCGCGGCGAGCAACTCCCGCCAAGCGCCTGCCTCTTGGTCCTGACCCGGCCAGGCGTCGCTGCCGAGGTGGTGGTTGCCACGGGCCCGGGTCCGGCGCCCGGCAAGTCCGGCGAACTCGTCAGGCCCTGTCACCGCGGTGAGCACGGCCGAGACGCGGCCGTCGTCGGTGGCGAACCAGTCCACCAGGGCGGTGCCCACGGCAAGGGTGCCGGTGGGGTGCGGATGGGCGGCGGGCTCGGGCGGTGTGTCGAGCGCCCGCTCCATCGTGACCTCGGACAGCGGCTTGTCGGGGTTGGGCAGGTAGCGGACGGTGCGGTAGCCGAGCCGGGCGTAGACCGGGGGGTTGCCGCGTTCGACGACCGCGTCGAGGACCACCCGGTCCGCGCCGGCCGCCGCCGCGTCCGCCTCAAGGGCCCGCACCAGACGCCGGGCGAGCCCGGTGCCGAGCGCTTCGGGGGCCACGCCGAGCCGACGCACCTCCCAGGCATCCGCTCCCTTGGGCACCGCACGGATGCTGCCGAGCAGTTGTCCTTGGGCGTCCCGGGCGATCCAGAGGCCCGCTCCCGCCGCGAGATCGGCGGACACCACATCGGCGGACTCGGTCGCACCGTCCGGCGGGGGCAGTCCGGGCAGCGGGTCGGCGTCGGCGAACGAGGCCCGGGTGACCGCCGCCACCTGGCCGACGACATCCGACGTGACGGCCGGGCCACCGCCGAATCCCATGAACGCAACGTCTATCGCACTGTCAAGGAGGTTCATATGGCGAACCTAATCGAGACCGCACCGGCACGGGTGGACACCGACGTGTTCACCCCGGTCGACCTGGAAGGACTCTTCAACGGAATGGGCGTATCGGCGCCCAGGCGCTGGCCGACCACCGGCGGCTTCAACGTATGGGGAAACACCTTCCCCGCGGAGGGGCTGCCCGGCGAGGAGGGCGAGGCCGTCGTCGAGGGCGTGCCGTTCCGGCTGCCGGGGCGTGGCCCCGCCGTGGCGGGCAGCTCCCTCGACAACCTGCGCTGCCGGGGCCAGTTGGTGGCGCTCCCTGCGGCGGGCGAGCCGCAGTGGATCCATGTGCTCGCCGCCGCGGAGCGCCGCACCGAGGACGAGTTGGTCCTGCACTACGCGGACGGCGCGACCCGCCGCCAGTGGCTGCGCGTCTCGGACTTCTGGCCCGAGACCGACCAGCGGTTCGGCGAACTCCTCGCCTTCCGCACCCGCTACCTGATGTATCCGCGCCATTCGCAGCACAACATGCGGCCGTCCGTCTGGTCCCAGCGGGTGCCGGTCACCGTGCCGGGCACGGTGACCGCCCTCGAACTCCCCGACAACCCGGCCATGCACCTGTTCGCCATGACCCTGGAGACCCGAAGGACGGTAGAAGCATGAGGGTGGAGCTGTCCGACATCGCCCACTGGCGCCACGACCTGGGCCACTGCCTGCACACCACCATGGGCGGGCTCCTTCGCCACCACGGCCTTGATCCGCTCCAGGTGCTCGGCGCGCACTGGGGTTTCTTCCACCGGCCGGGCGACGTCAGGCGCGAGGAGTACTTCTTCCCGCTGCACCGCGACGGCCTCCTGGAGAGCATGGCCCCGCACCACCCGGTGTGGTCGCGCTGGCACTGGCCCGAGGATGCCGCGTCCGGCTGGAGCGAGGTGCGGGCCGCGATCCTCGCGGGAGCGCCCGTCGCGGTCGCCGCCGACAACTTCCATCTGCCGTTCCGCCCCGCCTACCGCGATGTGCACACCAATCACCTGCTCACCGCTTACGGCTTCGACGACGAACGCGACCTGGTTCTGATCTGCGACTCGGTGCCGCCACGCTTCCAAGGTGCCATCCCCATCGGCCAGTTCACCGACGCCCGCGACTCGGCCAACCCGGTGCTGCACGACCGGGACCTGTTCTTCACCGACAACCCGGTGGCCAACCGCTGGCTGGAGGTCGGCATCGAGGGTGAACTCCCGCCGCACGACCGTGACTTCGTACGTCAGGTGCTCGCCGCCAACGAGGCGGGCTTCGGCAGCGTCCATCCGGGGCCCGAGCTGTCCGGGCTCGCGGGCCAGCGCAGGTACCTCGACGAGCTCGGCGACCGGCTCGCGGCGGGTGACGCCTCGGTGATCGACGAGACCTTCATCGTCACCGGCGCGGCCCTCGCGATGACCGGCGTGCACGGCGACTACCTCACCGCCACGGCCCGCGACTTCGACTCCCCCGCGCTCCTGGAGGCGGCACGCACCGTGGACCGGGTCGCCCACCACTGGAGCGCGCTGCGGATCGGGGTCGCCATGGCCCGCGAGGAACCGGCCGTCGCGGAGACCTCCGTACGCAACCGGGCCAAGCACCTCCTGACCGACCAGGAAATCGCACTCGACCGGCTGCGCGCCGCGGCCCGATCACTGTGACCGTGACCCCGCCGCCGCCCGGCCCCGCTCTCGCACCCCGACCGCCAGTGAACGGAAAGGCCCCCATGCCCGAGACGACGATCCACACCCTGCCCGCGCACCTGCGGCAGGCGTTCACCGAAGAGGTGAACGCCCGGGTCGCGGCCGGCGCGCTCGGCGACACGGTGCTCGCACGCGCCGAGTGGCAGCTGCCCGAGCCGCTCGCGACCGACCTGCGCGAATGGCTCGGCACGCCCCACCCGACGGACGGCTACCGCGTGGTGCGTGGCCTGTTCGACGGCTTCGCCGAGCCGGGCCCCACCCCCGCCCACTGGTCGGCCACCGACCCCGAAGACTCGGCGGCGCACGACGTGGCTCTCGCCCTCGCAGCGCGTCTTCTCGGCCGGGTCTTCGGCTGGCGCGACCAGCAGGACGGCCGGATGGTGCACAACATCCTGCCCAGCCCCGGCTGCGAGGAGATGCAGGTCGGCGCGAGCAGCACGGTGCCGCTTGCCTGGCACAACGAGGACGGCTTCCATCCCGAGCGGGCCGATCTGCTGCTGCTCGCCTGCGTACGCAACCCGGACCGCATAGGGACCCGTCTGGCGGGCATCCGCCGGGCAGGGCTTTCGGCGCGGACCGTCGAGCAGCTGCGCCGCCCCGCTCTGGTCATCGAGCCCGACGACAGTTACGAGGACGAGGACGCCGTTCATCAGGAGCGGGTCCCCATGGCGACCGTATGGGACGGCGACGACGGCCTGTGCGTGCGCTACGACCCCTCCTACACACGCCCGTTGACCGACGACCCGCAGTTCGCCGCGGCGTACGAGGAGCTGGGCGCCGCCTTCGAGGAGTGCGGGTTCATCGTGCCGCTTGAGCCCGGTGATCTGCTCGTCGTGGACAACGACGCGGTGGTGCACGGCCGGGTCGCCTTCCGGGCCCGCTACGACGGCACCGACCGCTGGCTCAAGCGCGTTCTGGTGCGAGCCCCCCGGGTCCGCCCGGCCGGGGAGCTCCTGGAGCACGGCTACCAGCAGGAACGGGTGCACCCTGAGCGTCAGCTGCTCTCGGTGGAGGCCTGAGCCGCCGGGCCGCGCGGGAGACTTTGTCAGGTGCGGCGGTTTTTTGCCCTGCCAGTGACAAAGTCCATTGGCCCGATTGGCCGTTGGGGACGCACCTGCCTACCGTCGGCTCAATGGCTCCGCACCATCGAACTCACGGAACGAGACGCCCATGGGCAGCATGTCGCCGCGGCCCCGGGCCGATGCCGAGGAGACGAGGATGACGACCGACCCGCTCAGGCAACTGCGTGCGGAGGGCCTGTCCTTGTGGCTCGACGGCGTCGACGGCCGGCTGATCGAGAACGGCACCCTCGACCACGCGGTCGACGCCTTGGGCGTCACCGGCGTGACCTGCGCACCGGCCGGCGACGGCGACCCGGGCGTTCTCGGATCCCGGCAGGGCAGGAACGCCGTCGGCGAGTCGGCCGCGTACGGCGCGGCTCCCGCCGAGGTCGCGCGCACGGTGGCGGCCCGCGGCGCGCGTGCGGTGTGCGCGGCGCTCCTGCCGGTGTGGTCGGCGAGCCGCGGCGCCGAGGGCCTGGCCTGCGCGCCCGTGGGCCACACCCTCGACGCGCGGGCCGCACTCGCCGAGGCGCGCTGGCTGCACTGGACGGTGGACCGGCCCAATCTGCTGGTCGGCCTTCCCGCGGACCCGGTGGGCATGGCCACGATGAGCGACTGTCTCGCCGAGGGCATCGGCGTGGCCGTAGGGCCCGTGTACGGCGCGGAGCAGTACCACCAGGTCCTCGATGCCTGGCTGCGCGGCCTGGAACGGGCTCACGCCGCGGGCCTGCCCCTGTCCGGGATCCCGGCCGCCGTGCACATCCCGGTCAGCGCGATCGAGGAGGCGGCGCGACCACTGCTCGCCGCACACACCGGACCCGCGGCGCAGGGCCTGGACCACCGCATCGGCATCGCGGTGGCCCGGCTCGTGTTCAGCGCGTACGAGCACGTCCTCGACACCCCGCGCTGGCACGACCTGGTCCGTGCGGGCGCCCGCCCGCACCGCCTCGTGTGGTCGGTGGACACGGATGAGGCCGCCCGGCTCGCGGGCGGCCTCATCGCCGAGGGCACGGCGCAGTCACTGACCGCCGAGGGTCTGCGGCTGCTGTCGGGGGCGGTGGTCCCCATGGAGGGCGACACCCTGTCGGGCAGGACCGCTGCCGCCCACGCCGACCTGGATCTCCTGTCGGACCTGGGCGTCGAGTGGCCCCGGCGGGCCAAGGAGCTGGGGCAGGACGCCCCGCGACACCAGCACGAGGCCTGGCACGCCCTGGTGGACGAGGTGGCACAGGCGATGGAACAGGCCGGGCGCCATCCCGGCTGAGCGCCGGGTGCCACGGGCGGAGGTCAGCCCGCGACCGGGGTCAGCGCGGGGGCGCGGCCCGGGAAACCGGCGTCGGTGAGACCGAGCAGCGGGGCCGACTTCACCGCGGTCTCCTCGAACTCGTCGGCCGCGTCGGACAGCGCGACGATCGCGCCGCCGATCCCGTACGCGGCCCGCCCCGGCGTCAGCACCAGGGTCCGGATGACCACGCTCAAGTCGGCGGCACCGGACAGCGAGAAGTAGCCGATGGCACCGGAGTACACCCCGCGCGGGCCCGCTTCGAGGCGGTCGATGAGCTGCATGGTGCGCAGCTTCGGCGCCCCGGTCATCGAGCCGCCGGGGAAGGAGGAACGTACGCAGTCGACGGCCGTGACCCCGGGCCTGAGCCGCGCCCGCACCGTGCTGACCAGCTGGTGCACGCTCGCGTACGTCTCCACGCGGAAGATGTCGTCGGCCTCCACGGTGCCGACGTCGGCGCACCGCCCCAGGTCGTTGCGGACCAGGTCGACGATCATCAGGTTCTCCGAGCGGTCCTTCTCGCACGCCGCCAGTTCCCGGCGGATCGCCTCGTCCTCAACGGGATCCGCGCCGCGCGGCCGGGTGCCCTTGATGGGCCGCGACTCGGCGCACCCGTCGGCGTCGATCCGCAGGAACCGTTCGGGCGATGTACTGAGGACGGAGACGTCGCCGAAGCCGAGCAGCGCGCCGAACGGCGCCGGGTGGGAGCGCCGCATCGCCCGGTAGGTCTCCCACGGATCGGGCGAGCCGTCGGCCTCGGCCATGTTGGTGAGGCACACCTCGTACGTCTCACCGGCCGCGATCTCGTCCTGGCACTCCTCGATGAGCGCGAGGTAGCGGTCCCGGTCGTGGCGGAGGCGCAGTCCGGTGAGCGGCTCCTGGGGTGCGGGGGCGGGCAGCGTGCGACCCGCCAGTGCGCGCAGCCGCTCGGCGGTGTCGTGCAGCCAGGCGCGGGCCGCCCGTTCGTCGCCGTCCTCGGTGAGCGCGAGGAGGTAGCTCGTACCGGTGTGGTGGTCGAGCACCACGGCCCGGTCGGCGAACACCATCACCGCGTCGGGCTGTTCGGCGCGGTGTGCCGCGTCGCCGCCGCACTGTGCCTTGAGTTCGTAGCCGAGGTAGCCGACCCAGCCGAGCGCGAACGCGAAGGGCAGGTCGGGGAGTCGGACGTCGGCGGCGCGCAGATCGCGGTCGATCCAGTCGAGGAAGTGCTCGGCGACGAGCTGCTCGGCCGGGCCGCCCGCCCCGGACACGGTGACGGTGCCGCTTGCGACATCGGCGGTCGCGACCCGGGCGAGCGGTCCCGCGGCGTCACCGAGGAAGGAGAACCGGCCGATGCCGTCGGAGCGGCTGCTGTCCAGCCAGAACGAGTGCGCCGAGCCGCGGAACAGGGCGTCGAAGGCCACCTCGTCGTCCCAGCGCGTGGTGAGGAAGTCGGTGAGCACCCGCAGTCGGCGGCGGGGGGCCTCGGGGGGCGGGGCGGTAGTGGTCCTCACGGGAGGAAGGGCCGGACGGCGTCGCCCGCTCCCGGAGCGGGCGTGGTGGTCGGTGACAAGGCGCTGGAAGCCGCTCAGCAGCTGGTGCCCGTACGTGGTGCGGATCGACTCGGGGTGGAACTGCACGCCCCAGCGCGGCAGTTCGCGGTGCGCGATGCCCATCACCGTGCCGTCGTCGCTCCACGCGGTGGCCACGAGCTCGTCCGGCAGATCGGTGACGGCCAACGAGTGGTAGCGCACCACCTCGAACGGGGTGGGCAGCCCCGCGAAAAGGCCCGTCCCGTCGTGCCGCACCATCGAGGTCCGGCCGTGCCGGGGCTCGGCCGCACGCACCACCCGCCCGCCGTGTGCACGGGCAAGCCCCTGGTGTCCCAGGCAGATGCCGAGGACGGGCAGGTCGCCGTGGTCGAGTACGTCCTGGCAGAGCCCGAAGTCCGCCCGCCGCTCGGGGGTTCCGGGGCCCGGCGAGAGCACCACCGCGTCGAAGCCGTCGAGCAGCTCCGGGCGCCATCGCTCCTCGTCGTTGCGCAGCACGACCGGTTCGACGCCGGTCACCTCCGCGATCTGGTGGAAGAGGTTGTAGGTGAACGAGTCGTAGTTGTCGACCAGAAGCGTGCGCACGGGGACCTCACTGGAGGGAGCGTCGGATGGTCGGATTCGGAGCACTCAGAGCGCGGCCGGGACGATCTCCAGGAGCAGGTGCTCGACCATCAGCTCGCCCTCGGGCACGAACTGCGAGCGCAGCGTGCGCAGTTCACGCCCCTCCTGTGCCGCCATGGAGTACAGCTCGTCGAGGTCGCCGCGCGAACTGAAGTGCAGCAGCGCCGAACCGCCCGGCGTGAGCCGCTCCCCGGCGCCCGCGAGGAAGCGCCGGTGGGCGGCGTAGCCGGGGTCGACGTAGGCCGCGTCGTGCGCGGAGCCGTAGGTGTGCCCGGCCGGTGCGAGGACGTAGTTGGAGCTCCAGAAGACCAGGTCGAAGCGCTCGGCGGGGTCGAGTCCTTCGAACATGTCGCTGTACACGGCCTCGACCCGGTCGGCCACGCCGTGCCGGACGGCATTGAGCCTGGCGTTCTCGACGGCGCGCGGGTTGATGTCCGACGCGACCACGCGGTCACAGCCGGCCAGCGCACCGGTCACCGCGATCATCCCGGTTCCGCAGCCGACCTCCAGGAGGGAGCCGCTGCGGGGCGCGAGCACCTCCTCGGTCCAGCCGAGGAAGTCGAGCCCTATTCGGGTGGAGGGCGAGTAGATGGGGGCGAAGACCTCGTCGAGCAGATCCCAGGTGCGTCCGCGCAGGTCGAAGGTGCTCGGACGGTCGGCACGGGTGCGCGACATGGCGCTGCGCGCCAACGACCGCTCGTAGTCCCGTACTTCGAGTCCCGCGTTGACCGATTCGGCGACAATCTGCTTCTGCTGCATACCGGCTGTTCCCCCCTAGGTGACACCTCAGCGGTGGCCCCGGCCGTCCTCGTGGGAGCGACCGGATGCCGAGGAGTCTCGTTCGGGGGCGGTCCGGCACGGAAGGTGACCGGTCAACACACCAGAGTGGTCACGGTGGTGCCGTGACCACTGCCCCGCGCACCAAAGGCGACCAAGCAGTGACAAAGTACGCCGGAGGGCGGACGGAGGGCGGCCGGAGAGCAGCCAGACATCCGGAGGGAACAGATCCGTTAATGCACACGCAGAGTTAGCAATTGACCATGGACAGGCACTTCGCTTACATTCCGACCTGTCTCACCTAGCGAGCCACCCCTTGACCTGGAGGACGAGCCTTGACATTGGACTCTGTCCCCACCCAAGCCGCCGCTCTGGCCGTACTTGAGCTCCTGGCCAAGGAAGCGCCCGCATCCGCGTACGACGAACTCGCCGCTTCGACACGCCGACTTGGCGCGTCGGAGGCGGAACTCGAGGAACTGCGCTCGGCATTGGAACTGGGGCTTGCCGTGCGGGCCCAGCTTGGCCGGCGCCAGCAGCGCGAGGCAGGGCTCTCGGCGCTCGTCGACACCGCGCGGGACCTGACGCTCCCCTACGACCTCGACACCCTGCTCAAGGTGATCACCCGACGCGCCCGGCTGCTGCTCAACCTCGACATGGCCTACATCAGCTTCCACGACGACGAGGCGGGCGACAGCTACGTGCGCACCGCCGACGGGCACGCCACGGCGCTCACCGTCGGCTTCCGGGTGCCGCGCGAGGGCGGGCTCGGCAGCGCCGCGCGGCAGAACACCGCTCCGTTCTGGACCCACGACTACATGGCCGACGACCGCATCACCCATCATCCGGTGATCGACGACGTGGTCCGCGCGGAGGGGCTGCACGCCATCCTCGCCGTGCCGCTGCGCCACCGCGAGACATCCTTCGGCGTGCTCTACTCCGCCGACCGCGACGTACGCCATTTCACTCCGGGCGAGATAGCCCTGATGTCCTCGCTCGGCGACCTCGCCACGGTGGCCATCGAGAAGGCCCGGCTGTTCAACCAGGCCCGCCTGGACATCGCCGACCTGGAGCAGTACGGCGCCCGAGCCAAGTCCGAACTGGCCGCGGCCCACCGCGTCAACGGCATTCACCGCCGCATGATCGACCTGCTCCTCGAAGGCTCCGGCCTCGGCGCGCTGACCGAGCTGGCCGCGGAGTCGCTCGGCGGCACGGTCGCCGTCCTCGACCTCGGCAGCCGCACCCTCGCCGCCACCGGTGACCTGCCCGCGGCGGACCTCGCCGGAGTGGCCGGTGCCACCCTGGAGGCCCAGGTCGCCCAGGAGCCCATCCAGCTCACCGACACCGGCTGGCTCGCCCCGGTGACGGCCGGCACCGAACGTCTCGGCTCGCTGCTCCTGCACGCCACCGACGCGCTGTCCCCCGCCGAGCTCGAACTGCTCCAGCTCACCGCGGGAACCACGGGTGTGCTGCTCCTGATGCAGCGCAACACGGCGGTGGCCGAGAGCCAGGTGCGCGACGAGTTCTTCGACGCGCTGCTCAGCCCCGCGCAGCGCCCGCTGCCACAACTGCGCGACCGCGCCCGCAGTCTGGGGCTCGATCTGGAGCGCGCGTACACGGCCGTGGTCATCCGGCCCGAGGGCGGCTCGCAGGGCCGTGCCGTGGTCTGGGCTTCGTCCTACGCCCTGCGCTTCGGCGGCCTCTCGCGGGTGCGCGGCGGCTGCATCGTGCTGCTTCTGCCCTCCGAGGACCCCGGCACCACCGCCCGGCAGATCTCCCGCGAACTCACTCCCCTGCTCGGCCACCCGGTCACGGTGGGCGCGGCGGGCCCCTCCACCCGTATCGAGGACATCGAGCCGACGTACGCGGAGGCCGTTCGCTGCCTCAACGCCCTGAGCGCGCTCGGTGGCAGCGGATCGACCGCGTCCGCACGCGAGTTGGGCTTTCTGGGTCTGCTGCTCGGCGACCGTCACAGTGTGGGCGACTACATCACCCACGCCATCGGCCCGGTCATCGACTACGACACCCATCGCTTCACCAATCTCGTACAGACCTTGGAGGCGTACTTCCAGTCGGGCAGCAGCCCCACGTACGCCGCCGAATCCCTGCACGTCCACCCGAACACCGTCTCGCGCCGTCTGGAACGCATCACCGCGCTCCTCGGCGAGGACTGGCAGGACCCTTCCCGCGCCCTGGAAGTCCAGCTTGCCCTGCGCCTGCACCGCACTCGGGAGACGCTCGACCCGGCGGCGGGCGAAGAGGTCCCTGGGCGCCCCTAGGCCGAGCAGCGGCGAGAGGCCGTCGCATAACCACCGAAGCCTCCGACCCCTCCCAGCCCCCCGAACCCGTTGGCGGTGAGCGCGGCGGCCGCGTGGGCGGCGGAGGCGAGCGTGACGTGCCGGTGCCAGCCCTGGAACGAACGCCCCTCGAAGTCCCGCATGCCGACCCGGTCGGACTGGTCGGTGGCGCCGCGTTCGATACGCCGGGACAGATGGGCGAGCCGCATCAGCAGGGCGGGCGGGGCGGTGGTGAGGTCGGTCAGCCAGTACCGCTCGGGCCGTCGCCGGGCGTCCGTCCACTCGCCGACGAGCAACAGCGGCCTACGGGACTGAGTACGGCGGCGGGGTCCGGCAGCAGGTTCGGGGAGCTCCACCCGGACCGCGGCGAGGAAACCGGTGCGTACGGATCGGTCGGCCCGGTCCTCGTAGCGCACCGGGCGCCGCAGCGCCCCCGCGGCATCGATGACACGTCCGACGGTGCTCACCTCGACTGCCGCGCCCGGTAGTTGAGGGTCAGTCACCTGAACCTGCGCACCGGGTCCGACCTCGAGCAGGAACGGCACACCGGCCGATGCGAGCTGCGAAGGGACGGTGTCGGCACCACCCTCGACGGCGTCCATGACGACCGGCAGCCGCGGAAGAGTGCGGGTCTCGGCGAGGTCGAGCACGGCGCGGGCCGCACAGCCCGCGAGCGTGGTCTCGTCCGGCAGGTGCAGCGCCCAGCTGACCGGGATGCTCATGTCCTCTGAGACGGCCCACATGCCGAAGGCCTGCTGCCCGCTGACCATGTGCCCCGACCCGGCGTCGAAGCGCCGCTCGACGCCCACCGAGTGGGCACCCGACTTGGGGATGACCATGGGTTTGACCACCCAGGCCTGGAGGTTGAGCAGCCCGTCGAGCTGAGCCGCGAGGTTGGCACGCACCGGACGCCAGTCCCAGGTGGAGCACGAGATGAAGTGGTGCAGACTCTGCTCGCCCGCGGGCATCCCGGCGTGCGCGGCGATGTTGCGCATGGTCTTGCGCCCCCGGGCGGTGAGGAGGCCCCGCACGTACAGCTCGGCCTTGCGCCGCTGGTCGGCCCGCGGCAGCGGCTCGAACACCCCTTGGCACAGCCCGCTGACCGCGTCCCGGGCCACCCGGCTGCTCTGCGGGCGCGTGAACTGTACGAGTTGCGGGCCCATAAGACTCGCCCTCCCCCTGGGTCGGTGGCGTCTGTGTCTCCCAGAGCCTCCCCCACCCCCGCCCCACCCACGAGGTCCCGCCGACACACACCACCCCCCGAGTGGTGGGGGGGCCCCCCCCCCCCCCCCCGCCCAAACCCCCCGGGACCCCCCCCCCCCCCCCCGACGGGGGTTGGCCGCCCCCCCCCCCCCCGGGGCGGATTAAAACAAGAGGGG
>NZ_JBHTSF010000086.1:0-21259 GCF_042795295.1 Streptomyces sp. NPDC056486 | reverse complement strand
GGCGTCTGTGTCACCCCGACCCGCCCCCCCCCCCGCCCCACCCACGAGGCCCCGCCGACCCACACCCCCCCCCGTGTGGTGGTGGGCCCACCACCACCCCCCGGCCAAATCCCCCTCGATCCCCCCTCCACGCCCGCTCAGGGGTGTGACCGGCCCACACCACCCTGCCGAAACCGGCACAGACTGGACGCCCCCGTTCACCCAGGAAGCTCAGTCGGACCTGGCTCTGAGCAGGTTGTGCCTTCTCTGACTGCTTCATCCCGCTACATGGCCTCATACATCGAGTAATCGTGACCTTCACGGTGTCTGCACGGCTTCCACGCCGAGGAAGCACATGATCCGATACAACCCCCCTGACACCCGCGGGCAGAGGGACTTGGCTTCGGAGGATCCTCCACACAACCGTGTTCCTCAACTCATAGAAATGCAGGGTTTGTTGGCCCCACATCTGTTGCACGATGCATACAGTCCTGCGGTGATCACGCCGAGCGGCGTGGCCTGAGAGGACTGACAAGTTGTCCACGCACATACCGGGACGCAGATCCCGGTCGAAACACAGACGCACCCAAGCAGCCGCTGCCGCCGCCCTGATATTGGCGGCGGAAGCGGTACTGATGTCGGGTCAGGCAGGTGCCACGGCGTCGGGCGAGCCGATCTCCACCACGTCGGCACAGCAGCCGACGGCCGCCGAGATCCGCGAGGCCGACCTGGCCTGGGCGCAGCAGCACAGCAAGGGCGGTGTCCCCTGGGCGCTCGCCCAGGCGAAGAAGGCCGACAAGAAGGTGTTGGTCCCCGACGAGACCACGCCCACCAACCTCACCTACGCCAACCCGGACGGCACGCTGACGTCCGAGGTCACCGCCGGACCCGAGCGGATGCGGCGCGACGGCGAATGGGTCGACGTCGACGCCACCCTGCAAGCGACCAAGGAGGGTGGCGTGCGGGCGAAGGCGCACCCCCAGGGTCTGGAGTTGGCCCCGGGGGGCGGCTCCACGGCCAGGTCGTTGAAGGCCGCACAGGACTCTTCAGCCCGTGACCTGGTCACCCTGGGCAGCGGTGACGAGCAGCTGACGTTGCAGTGGAAGGGCGGCCTGCCCGAGCCCGTCCTGGACGGCACCACGGCTACGTACAAGAGCGCCGTACCCGGCGCCGACGTGATCGTGGAAGCCACCCGTACCGGCTTCGAGCAGTTCGTGAAGCTCGATGCCGAACCGGCCGGCGGGGACTACTCCTACACGCTGCCGATCAAGGCCAAGGGGCTGAAGGCCACGGCCCAGAAGGACGGCTCCGTCCTGTTCACCGATGCCTCCACCGGCGCGGAGAAGGCCACCATGCCGGCCCCGGTGATGTGGGACGCGAGCGTGGGCAAGGTCTCGGGCAAGCATGAGAACCGCGAGCGCGTCGACATGAAGGTCGTCGACAACGGCGGCGGGAACATCGACCTGCGGATCACCCCGGACGCGAAGTTCCTCGCCGACCCGGACACCAAGTACCCGGTCACCGTGGACCCCTCGACGTCCGCGCTCGGCAACACCTTCGACACCTATGTGCAGCAGGGCGAGACCACCGACCTCGGGGGCGAGACCGAACTCGACTTCGGCAACCCCGGCACGAAGAACGCGGACGGTACTCCTCGCACCGCCCGCACCCTGATGACGTGGAACACCGAGCCGTTCGCCGACGCACTCATCTCCTCGGCCAGCGTGCAGCTGTACAACTTCCACTCCGGTGCCACCGACTGCAAGGCGCAGAGCTGGACCGTATGGAACACCGGTGAGGGCTCGTCCGCCTCCCGTTGGACCAAGCAGCCCGAATGGATGCAGCAGTACGCCTCCTCCACCCAGACCGCCGGCTATCCGGAGGGCTGTACCAGCACCGCGGACGGCTGGATCAAGGCCGATGTGACCGACCTGGCCAAGGTCTGGGCGTCGGCGAAGCAGACGCGCGGCCACATGGGTGTGCGGGCCGCCAGTGATGACACCAAGGGCTGGAAGCGGGTCAACTCCCGTAACGCGACCGCCAATCAGCCCAAGCTGACGGTCAACTACAACTTCCGGCCGGGCGACGGCACCGCCCAGCAGGCCGGCGCGCCGTTCAAGTCGTACGCGGGTGTGTGGGCGGTCAATTCGACCACTCCGACACTGCGGGACAAGTTCACCGATGCCGACGGCGACAAGGTCAACGGCACCTTCCAGGTCTACGACGCCGCGACGAACAAGCCCATCACCACCCCCGCGGGTGACGGTGCCATCGTCTCCGCCGACGTGAAGCCCGGGGAGTGGGCCTCGGTGAAGGTCCCCGCAGGCCAGCTCGTCGACGGCAAGACGTACAAGTTCCGCACCAACTCCTTTGACGGCAGCCACTACAACCTCAACTGGTCGCCGTGGCGCGAGTTCGTCGTCGACACCACTGCCCCGGGGGAGCCGAAGTCGATCACCTCGGCCAACTACCCGGAGAACTGGGGCGGCGGCGGGGCCGGCGTCGAGGGCAAGTTCGACGTCAACACCGGTGTCTTTGATGCGCGGGAGGTGCAGTACCGCCTCGACCCGTTCGAGGACGACACCGCGGAGGCGGGCTGGAGCCAGGTCGCAACCACCCTCCCCAGGGCAGTGGCACCGGAGGCGACCGCCTCCTACACCGCCACTCCGGCCGCGGACGGCAACCATGTGACGCAGACCCGCTCCGTCGATCGCGCCGACAACGTGGGGCCGATCAAGGACTACGGCTTCACTGCCGGGAACCGCGACTACAACCGCAAGAACAAGATCGACATCAAGCTGCCGCAGCCGGACACCGCCGCGGACTTCCCGGCGCACGGTAACGAGCCGCAGCCCTTCCGGTACAAGTCTCGTCAGCAAAGTCGCACCTACATGGACGGCGACAAGAAGGTGACCCTCACACCGAAGGACGAACGCTCCGCCGAGGGAACCCGCCTGGCGGCCAAGCAACTCGCGATGCGCGCGGACAGCATGCCGGCCCCCGTGGTCGACAGGGACTGGTGCGAGCCGAAGGTCGGCTCGACGCAGAAGTCACTGATGACCCGCAACGAAGCTTGTGTCTACTACGACTTGCGCATCCAGTGGCAGACCAAGGTCATCCCCGGCGTCGACCCCATCACGTACGACGTCACGATGGAGATCGCGTACCAGATCAAGACGGATCCGGAAGGTGACGAGCTCAAGACGTGGGTCCAGATGAGCCAGTCCAAGAACACCTTCCCCGCCGAGGACCGCGCCGTGCTGTTCGGAGACGGTGACCCGGACGCGGTCATCGACTCCATGTGCTACAGCGACGGCTGTGACGACGGCAAGAAGGAGTCGAAGAACATCGACTTCTTCGGTGACCTGTCGTGGGACGGAGGCATGAACGGCGACAAGCCCAACGACACCCACCTGGCCACCGGAACCGTCAGCCACAAGTGGAACGGCAAGGTCACCGACGACGCGGGCAAGCGCGACATGGACCTGTCCAAGGAGCTCCCGGTCTACCTCGTCGTGCGGCCCGACACGGATGTCGAGCCGCCGCCGCTGCCCGACGGCCAGAAGCGGGACTGGGAAGACATCCTTCCGTCCCCGCTGCCGTGGCAGGTCGACGTGCGGTGCGACAAGGTCGCCTCGTACGGCAAGGCCGGCTGTGTCCTGCCTGTGTACTCACCGGAGTACAGGTTCCACACCAGCCGGTTCCCGGCTGCCGCCACCCATGTGTGGCTGATCCAGAACAAGTCCAAGTCCAAGGGTCTTGGTGCGACTTGGGAAGCTCCTCTCTATTACCACCCCGAAAGCCCCCGGGCCGAGAAGGAGTGGAAGAAGGACCCGGTCCGGGACAAGGTGTGCGGCTACTACGGTGGCAAGAAGGGCGACGGATTCGTCCCGAAGAAGGGGTTCGTGAAGCACCCGAAGACGTTCCTGCACCAGGAACTCATCGGCGGCCCGCTCTTCGACAAGATCAACTGCGATGAGTTCCCGTTTGCCTCCACCTACCAGTCCCCCGGTCTGGCCACCGCTGACGGCGGCCTCATGCCCGCAGGGAAGGACGGTGGCGGCGAGTGCATCCAGACCGTGGCGGCCAAGGCCGACGACGGCAGCGAGCACTTCCTGGACGACACCCGGTACGACCCGCCGACCTTCGAGGAGAAGTGCGGCCGGTCATCGATGTCCGGCGAGGTGAACCAGGGATCCATGCGGCCGTTCGGCCAGTTCGCGGACGATTTCAGGATGCTCGACCAGGACGCCTGGATCGTCGACCCCGGCCGTGCCTGGTTCAAGGGCTGCGACCCCGCCAAGGCCGACCTCGTCTGCACGATGGCCAAGCCCTGACCTGACCTAACCTGATCACAGCCTGAACAGGGGCCGGGTCCCCCGCCACAGCCGGTGGCGGGTGACCCTGCCCCGAGGTGGCGCAGGTTCCTAGCGGTGCTGCGGATGGACCAGTTCCCACGGAACATCCAGCTCGTCGCTGTCCGGACACACCCAGATCAAGCAGCCCAAGCTGACGGCCGGCCGGTAGAACTTGTCGTCGCCCAACGGGCCTCCACCGTGTTCGAGTACCGCGGCGACGGCTTCGAGGTAAGAGCTCAGCGAGGGATGCGTGGGCTCGTCGATGTCGTGGCCCTCATAGACAGCGAAGCGCCCCATGACTCCTTGCTCCGGGCCGGTGCACGCCCGGATGTACAGGCCGGACTCGACCGTCTCGGGATAGCGGACGACGCACGGCACGTTGTGCGACGGAGTCCAGTACCGCGTGTCCCCCGCGACCGCTTCCACGCCCAGTCGAGCCTGTGCCATGTCGATGGGAGGCAGGAACACGCGCCCTCCGGGAAGAAACAGTTCCGCCCAGATCTCTCCCTCCTCATCGCCTTCCACGTCCTCGTCGTTGCGCGCCGACGCACACAGCCGCCACAACGCCTTCAACTCCGGCGGGAAACTCAAGGGTTCCTGCCCCGCCGGGCGCCACGCGGTCGCCAGCAGCCGCTCCCCCTCCGCCATCTCGGCCTCGGTGGCCGGCGGGAGCAACGTGGCGTGCGAGCGGGGAGCGCGCTCCCGCAACCAGGCCTCGATTCGCCCCCACGCCTCGACGACCCGCCCGGCCCCGCCCTCGATCTCCATCTGATCAGACATGCCGCTCACCGTACTTGCGCCGGCGGGCCCTGATCCGATGATCCGGTCCCTACGACGGCACCCACTACAACCTGAGTTGGTCCGGCTGGACCCAGTTCGTCGTCGACACCGTGCGGCCTGCGCCTATCTCGTGCAGCTCGCGGCTGCGGTGGTCGGGGGCGAACGCGATGGCCGCCATCGCGATCAGTGTCGTGACGATCACGAAGCAGATCACCATCCACAGGCTGCCGTCCGCCCACAGGACCATCGCACTGGCCAGGGCCGGGGTGAAGCTCGCCAGGAGCACCGAGGCCATCTGGTAACCGATCGAGATGCCGGAGTACCGCACCGAGGTGGGGAACATCTCGCAGTACAGGGCGGGCAGCGGCGCGTACACCATGGCGTGTCCCAGGGCGAGGAACAGCACCACCCCGGCCACGATCGCCCACAGACGTCCGGTGTGGACCAGTGCGAAGACGGGCCACGTGGTGGCCACGATCAGCGCGCCGCCGATGAGGAAGGTCCGCACCCGTCCGATGCGGTCGGACACCGCCCCGAAGACGGGGATCATCACGATGTTCACCACCGCGCCGATCATCGATGCGGCCAGACCGTAGCTCTTCGGCGCGTGGAGCGTGGTGGTGACGTAGGACAGGATGAAGGTGGTGAACAGGTAGTAGTTCCCGGCCTCGGCGAACCGGCCGAAGACCGCGATCAGCAGTGGCTTGCGGTGATCGCGGAAGAGGATCGCCGCAGGTGCCTTGCGGCGTTCGAGCTCGGCGTCCGCCCTGGCCTTCTCGGCGAGGAAGGCCGGGCTCTCGGTGGCGCGCAGCCGGATGACGAAGCCGACCCCGGCAAGTACGACACTGAGCAGGAACGGTATCCGCCAGCCCCACTCCTCGAAGGCGTCACCGGAGATCCACGACGAGAACGACACCGCGGCCGTGCCCAGCAGCAGACCCGCGGAGACGCCGATCTGCGGCCAGGCGCCGAAGTAGCCGCGGCGGTCCCGCGGCGCGTTCTCGACCGCGACGATGGCCGCCCCTCCCCACTCGCCGCCGACCGCGAAGCCCTGCGCCAGGCGCAGCACACACAGCAGGATCGGCGCCGCCACGCCGATCTGGTGGTAGGTCGGCACGAAGCCGATCGCCGCGGTCGCCACCGTCATGATCGAGAACGTGAGGATCAACGTGGACTTGCGTCCGATCCGGTCCCCGAGATGCCCGGCGACGAACGCGCCGATCGGGCGGGCCAGGAAGCCCACACCGAACGAGGCGAGCGAGACGATCTGGGCGACGCCGGGTGCGAGGTTCGGGAAGAACAGGTCCCCGAACACCAGCGCGGCGGCGACTCCGTAGATCGTGTACTCGTACCACTCGACGATGGCGCCGATGGTGCCGGACTGCAGTGATCGACGGCGGACCTGCTCCGGCGTCGGCGTAGTGGCGGTGGGCATGCGATCTCCGTTGATCGAGGGACGTGCGGCGGGGAACGGGGAGGTGCGGCGGGGAGCGGAGGGGAGACGTCAGGCGCGGGCGGCCGCGTAGTGGTCGGTCCACGGCAGCGCGGCACCGGCGTACTTGGCGGCCCGGACGTCCCCGGAGCGGGCGTGGCCCTCGAACAGCTCGACGCGGGCGGCCCGGCCGCACAGCGTTCCGAGATCAGCCGAAGCCTGCGGGTCGCGCACCTCCTGGTAGGTGACGGTGCGCAGGTACATGCCCACCCACAGACCACCGGTGAAACGGGCGGCGCCGCGGGTCGGCAGCACGTGGTTGGTGCCGATCACCTTGTCGCCGTAGGAGACACAGGTGCCCTCGCCGAGGAACAGGGCGCCGTAGGCGTGCATCTTGTCCAGTGCTTCGCGGGGGTGCTCGGTGAGGACCTGGACGTGTTCGTAGGCGAAGGAGTCGGCGACACGGTAGGCCTCGTCGAGGTCGTCGGTGAGGATGATCTGGCCGTGGTCCCGCCAGGCCTGGCCCGCGATGTCGCCGGTCTGCAGGCCGGGCAGGATCTCGCCGATGTGCCGCTGCACCGCCCGGGCGACCGGCTCGCTGGTGGTCACAAGGACGGCGGGAGAGTCCGGGCCGTGCTCCGCCTGCGAGAGCAGGTCGACGGCGACGACGAACGGGTCGGCCGCGTCGTCCGCCACGATCAGGATCTCCGTGGGGCCTGCGAACAGGTCGATGCCGACCTCGCCGAACAGCTGGCGCTTGGCCTCGGCCACGTAGGCGTTGCCGGGCCCGGCCAGCATGTCCACCGGCGTCATCGTCTCGGTCCCGACACTCATCGCGGCGATCGCCTGGACACCACCGAGGATGTAGATCTCGTCCGCGCCTGCCAGGTGCATCGCGGCGACGGTCGCGGCGGGGATCTCGCCCCGGATCGGCGGCGTGCAGGCGACCACGCGCGGCACGCCGGCGACCTTGGCGGTCACGATCGTCATGTGCGCGGAGGCGGTCAGCGGGTAGCGGCCGCCGGGGATGTAGGCACCCACGGCCTTGATCGGCACGTGACGGTGGCCGAGGAACACGCCCGGGGCCGTCTCGACCTCGATCTCCGACATCGACTCCCGCTGTGCATCGGCGAAGCGGCGGACGTTGGCCTGGACCGTCTTGATGTCCTCGATGACCTGGGGGTCGAGCCCGCCGATGATCTCGGCGAGCTGCGCGTCGTCGAGACGGAAGGACTCCGGCTCCCAGCGGTCGAAGCGCGCCGACAGCTCGCGCACTGCTGCGTCGCCGCGGCCTCGTACATCGGCGATCAGCTCGCGGACCGTCTGCCCGACGGTGTCGTGGCCGGACGGCGCGGTGGACGAGGTGGTGGCGGCCTTGAGGGTGCGGGACACGCCCAGCTCCTTTGCTCAGCAAGTGGATACGTATCCATTGGATACGTATCCACAGCATGAACGGGGAACGACAGAGGCGTCAAGAGGTGTCTCAGAAGCGTTGCAGCGCGGTTGCCAGGGGCGTGTCAGAGGCGTTGTCAGAGGCGTTTCACGCCGGAGCAGGGGAGCAGCAACGCAGCAGTCGCAGGCGTTTCACGCCGGAACCGGTCAGTGGTGTTTCGCGCCGGAACCGGTCAGTGGTGCTTCACACCGGAACCGGTCAGTGGTGCTTCACACCGGAGCGGTGGTGGAACGTCCGACGAACTCCACCGGCAGCACCTTGTGCAGGAGCGGGGCGTCGGGATTCGCCAGCCGGTCCAGGAGCAGTTCCACGCCGACCTGCGCGATCCGCTCCAGCGGCTGGCGCACCGTCGTCAGGTCGATGCGTTCCCACGCCGACAACGGCACATCGTCACAGCCCACCACGCTCAGCTCGCGCGGCACCAACACCCCGGCCGCCGCAGCCGCGTTCAGGGCCGCGTACGCCATGACGTCGTTGTGGCAGAACAGCGCGGTGGGCGGCTCGGCCCCGGCGAGCAGCGTGCGCACGGCCGCGTAGGCAGTGGCGTAGTCGTAGGCCCCGTCGACCTCCGTCAGGGTGACGCCCTGTCCGGCGCGCACCCGCGTACGGAATCCGCGGCCCCGCTGCTGCGCCGTGCTCGCTCCGGCCAGGCCGCACACCACCGCGATGCGGCGATGCCCCAGGCTCAGCAGGTGCTCGGCCGCCAGCCTGCCGGCCGTGTCGTTGTCGGCTTCCACCTGGTCGGCCGGGAAGTCCTCCAGGGTGCGGTGACACAGCACCACGGGGATCCCGTGGCCGACCATGCGGTGCGCCAGCGGCTCGTCCTGCACCGCCGCGGTGAACACCACCCCGTCCACGCCCTCGCGCCGCAGCAGCGCCAGGCTCTCGTCGGCGGTCATCACATCCGTGATGAGCGACAGCCGCAGTCCCCGCTGGTGCAGGACTCGCTCCATCGCCTTGACCATCACCGGATAGAACGGGTTCGTCAGGTCCCGGATGACCACCCCGATGAGCCCGGAGCGGTCCCCCACCAGACTCCGCGCCGCCTGACTGGGCTGGAAGTCGTACTTGGCCACCACCTCGAGCACCCGCTGCCGGGTTTCGGGAGCCACGCTCCCACCGTTGAGGACGCGAGAAACGGTCGACTGTGCCACCCCCGCCTCACGCGCGATCTGCACGCTCGTGACAGTCGGCCGCCGTGCCATGGGTCCCTACCTCCGGGTCGCGTCGAGGCAAGGATACGGACCCACGCCGGGGTGTTCACCCCAGCACACCCTCCTGCTCTCCGGCCCTCCCGCCCTCTTGCCCTCCAACCCTCCCCCGCGACGCCGCCCCGCTGGACGGCACCAAACGGTGCGTCAGGCGGCATGGGGTACGGGCGAACAGTTGGCGAGACGGTTTTCGGTACCACCCCGGGCCGCCCCTCCTGGTCTTCACCGCCGAACCCGGCACTGCGGATGCGGAGCGCCTTCAACTCCTCGCATCCGGACCGCCGTTGCACGAGCCGAGCCCGCCGGACGGCTGGAGCGTGCGCCGTCCCGCCTGAGGACACCGGGTGCGGTACTCACCCCCGGCCCAACCGCAGGTCAAGTGCGGCGCCGACGTCGGGGCAGTTCCGGCGGACGGTGTCGAGGAAGGCGCCGAGGGCCGGGGAGCGGTCCTGGTCGGCGAAGGACAGGACCAGGTCGGGCAGCGCCGTCTTCGGGGTCACCTCGCAGAACCGGATCCCCGGCCTCGGGGCCTCCCGCATGCGGGAGGGTCCGAGGCCCACGCCGACCCCGCAGGCAGCCAGGCCCATGATCGTGTGCACGTCCCTGGCCACGGTGGCGCCTTCCAGCGCTGCGGCGTCCTCGCCCAGCAGGACGCGCAGCCCGGTGGCGATGGCGGGCTCGTCCTCCCCTGCGGCCACGATCAGCGGCTGCCGTCGCAGCTGGTCCACGCTCACCGTTGCCTGGCCCGCGTAGGGGTGCGCGCTGCCGACCACGGCGATCAGATGGTCGTGTCCGACCGGGACGGACACCAGATGCTCGGCCCCGGCGCCCCGTGGCGGCCCGAGGGTGACGGCCACGTCCAGTTCTCCGGCGACGAGAGCGGCAGTGCTGCGGCGGGATGCCATCTCATGCAGCTCAAGCCGTACGTCGGGCCGCTCGCGGCCGAACCGGCCCAGGACGTCCGGGAGCGGGTCGAGCAGCGCGGAGGCGATGAAACCAAGGCGCAGTCGGCCCGTCTCGCCGCGCGCCGCCCGGCCGGCGTCCACGGTGGCCGCCGCCATCTCCTCCAGCGCCCGCCGCGCTCGGGCGAGGAACGCCTCGCCCGCGGCGGTCGGGAACACGCCCTGGCGCGTACGGTCGAACAGCCGGGCCCCGGTCTCACGCTCCAGGTCGGCGATCTGTTTGGACAGCGGGGGCTGCGCGATACCCAGCGCACGGGCGGCTCGGCCGAAGTGTCCGTGCTCGGCGAGGGCGAGCGCGTACCGCAGATGCCGCGCTTCCATGACCGCCCCCTCCATACACACAAAGTATCGCCACCCAGCGTGCCATATCTTCCCCTGGATAGATCCGCCATGGTCGATTGAGATGGGGCCATGACTCCGAATCCCTCCCTCAACAGCACCGTCTTCGTCCTGGTCCACGGCGCCTGGCACGGCTCGTGGCAGTGGGCGGCGACGCAGCGGGCGCTCGCCGGTCTCGGTGCCGCGAGCGTTGCCGTCGACCTGCCCGGGCACGGCTTCGACGCTCCCCTGCCCAGCGGGTACCTGCTGCCCGGTCAGCCCGATCTACTGACCGAGAAGTCGCAGCTCGCCGCCGTGACGATGGACGACTGCGCCGATGCCGTCCTGAACACGCTGCGCCGGGTCCGCCGCTACAACCGTGTCGTGCTCGTCGCCCACAGCGCGGGCGGCGGTCCCGCGTCACTGGCCGCGGAGCGCGCCCCCGATCTTGTCGACCACGTCGTCTACCTCTCCGCGTTCGTCCCCGCAGGACGTCCCCGGTTCTTCGACTACCTCAGCGCGCCCGAGAACGCCACCGCACGGGGACAGAGCCTCAACCTCGGTGATCCCGAGGCACTGGGCGCCGTACGCGTCAACCCGCTGTCGCAAGACCCCGCTTACGTCGAGGAGCTGCGGCAGACCCACTACCACGACACGCCCGTCGACCGCTTCGACCGCTGGCGCTCCGCGCTCAGCCCCGACCTGCCACTGGCCGTCCCGACCACCCCCATCACCCTGACCGCGGCCCGGTGGGGCCGTATCCCGCGTACCTTCCTGCGCTGCGCGCAGGACCGGGCGCTGCCGACGGCCGCACAGGACCTGATGATCGCGGAGGCCGACCTGGCCCTGCCGGGCGAGCAGTTCACCGTCCGCACGCTGCCGGGCAGCCACAGCCCGTTCGCCGCCCGCCCGCAGGAACTCGCCGAGGCCCTGGTCCTGTGAACGGCCGACGCTTCCTGCTGCCGGTGGACGGCCGAGGCTTCCTGCTGCCGGTGGTGCTGAGCGCGACCTTCGTGCAGCTGCTCAACGTCACGATCGCGCAGATCGCCGCCCCGGCCATCCAGTCCGGCCTGGGCGCGGGCCCCGGCGCGGTGCAGCTCGTGCTTGCCGGATACACCCTGGCGTACGCGTGCCTGCTCATCACCGCCGCACGCCTTGGCGACCGCTACGGATATCGGCGGCTGTTCGTGCTGGGCACCGCGGTGTTCACGGTCGGCTCGTTGGCCTCCGCCGCCGCGCCCGGCGCCGGATGGCTGATCGCGGCCCGGCTTGTGCAGGGTGCGGGCAGCGGCCTGGTCGCCCCGCAGGTGCTGTCGCTCATCCGAACCGGCGTCTCACCGGACCGCCGCCCACGAGCCCTCGCCCTGTACGGCGCCACGATGGGCGTGGCCTCGCTGGCCGGACCGCTCATCGGCGGGCTGCTCGTCGGCGCCGACCTCTTCGGCCTCGGCTGGCGCGCGGTCTTTCTGGTCACCGTTCCGATAGCACTCGTCTCACTGGCCGGAGCCGCCCTGCTGCCTCCTGCCCGTGGTGCGGACGGAGAGCGCGTGGACTGGGTGGGAGCGGCCCTTGCCACCACCGGCTTCGCCACGCTTGTCCTGCCGTGCGCGCTGGGCCGGGAGGCCGGCTGGCCCTGGTGGACCTGGGCCTCCTTCGCCGTGGCCGCGGTGGCGCTCACCTGCTTCGTCCGCACGCTCCGGCACCGGCCGGACCCCCTGATCCACCCGTCGGTCCTGCGGGACGGGACCGCACGGCGGGGCGTGCTCCTGGTGTTCGTCTTCAACGCCGGAGTCCCGTCGTTCACGTACCTGCTGTTCCTGCATCTGCAGTCCGCTGTCGGGTATTCGGCGCTGTCCGCCGCGCTGGTGTCGGCGCCGTTCGCCGCCGCGGCCGTGGTGGGCAGCCGCGCCGCCCCGGCACTCTCCCGCCGATGGGGCGCGACGACACTGACGGCCGCCGCGCTCGTCCTCGCGGGCACGGCCGTGGCGCTCGCACCGCTCATCGGAACCGAGCCCGGGCGCCGTGCGGCACTGCCGGTACTGGCGGCCGGAGGCGCCGCGTTCGGCCTGTTCACGGCCGCGGTGTTCACACTGGTCCTCGCCGGTGTGCGGGGCGCCGCCGCGAGTTCGGTGTCCGGCCTGCTCCCCACGGCCCAGCAACTCGGCGGCTCGATCGGGGTGACGGCGGCCGGCCTCGCCTATTTCGCACCGGCCGACGGCGCGAACGCGGCGTTCGCCCACGCCATGACCTACGAGGCCGCGGTCTTCGTACTCACGGCGCTGATCGCCCTCCGGCTGCGACGGACGGGTGCCGGGCCGGAGCAATCCCGGCCGGGGCCAACCTCCGGAGCGCACAGGCAGACCGCCCGACGCGGCGCCCTGCGCCACTGACCCACACGAGATCGGCCGTCAGCCGGGTGCGCATCGCGTGCGAAGCCGCCCGAGGACAAGAACCTCAAGCCTGGCCAGCGTGGCCCCGGCGACCGCCCTGTGCCACAAACCCGCAGCTCAAGCACCCTTGGCCGCAGGCTCCAGAATCGCCACGCACTCCACGTGATGCGTCATCGGAAACAGATCGAACGCCCGCAGCGACCGCACCCGGTAGCCGCCCTCCCGGAAGTACCCCAAGTCCCGTGCCAGCGCGGCCGGATCGCACGCGACGTACGCGATGCGCCGGGCGCCCAGGCCCACGAGGTGCTTCACCGTCTGCTTGCCCGCGCCCGCGCGCGGCGGGTCGAGGACGATCAGGTCGACCTCCGTGATGCCGGTGCGCGGCAGTGTGGCCTCGACCTTGCCCTGTTCGATGCGGACGCGGTCGAACGCGGCGAGGTTGTGGCGGGCGTCCTCGACCGCGCGCTTGCCGGACTCGATGCCGAGGACCGCGCCCTTGTCACCGACCCGGTCGGCGATCGCGCCCGCGAACAGGCCCACGCCGCAGTAGAGGTCGAGGGCCGTGTCGCCCTTGCGGGGCGTCAGGCCCTGCATGACCGCGAGCATCAGCGTCTCCGCGGCCTTCGGGTGGACCTGCCAGAAGCCGCCGTTGCCGACGCGGTACGTGCGGTTGTCGGCGCGCTCGCGGACGAAGGGGCGGCCGTGGACGCGGTGGACGCCGCCGTCCTGTTCGGCGATGCGCAGGACGGAGACCGGCTTGTCCAGCTCCACGAGCGGGAGGCGCGCGCCCGGCTTCGGCTCCAGGATCACCTGGCGGTCCTGGGAGCCCGTGGCGGCGATCGCCTCGACCGACTCCATGCCGGACCAGTCGTGCTTCTCGATGCCGAGCTCACTCACGCCCTCAGCAGCGATCATGCAGTGCTCGATGGGCTCGACCTCGTGCGAGCGGTGGCGGCGCAGACCCGCGTTGCCGTCGGGGTCGACCGCGTACTGGACGCGCGTGCGCCAGGCCGGGACCTCGCCCGAGGGAAGCTTGTCGCCCTCCGCCGGGACGACCGTGCCGTCCCAGCCCGCCTCCTCGGGGGTCAGGCCCGCCAGGCGCTGCAGCTGCTCGGTGATGACCTCGCCCTTGAGGCGGCGCTGCGCGCCAGGCTTTGCGTGCTGCCAGTCGCAGCCGCCGCAGCGGCCGGGGCCCGCGTACGGGCAGGGTGCCTCGACGCGGTCCTTGGAGGGGTCGATGACCGTCACCGCGTCCGCGCGCAGGAAGCGGGACTCCTCGTCACCGTCGGTCACGCGCGCGATGACCTTCTCGCCGGGGAGCGTGTGGCGGACGAACAGCACCCGGCCCTCGGCCGTGCGGGCGACGCAGTGGCCGCCGTGCGCGACGGGGCCCACCTCGACCTCGTACTCCTGCCCGACGAGGGAGGCCGCCTGCGAGCTCTCCTTCGAGTTCCCCGCCTGCGATTTCTTCGGTTCTGCCTGCATGGCGGGGTGACTCCACAACGTAAGGGGGCATCGGCCGAAGGAAACGGCCGGACAACAGCCCACCAGTCTACGTGGGTGTTGTCCGGCCGCTCACCAAGAGCCGGGGGTCAGCTCAGGAGCCTGGGTCAGCCCTTCTTGCCGTTCCCGCCGCCGTTCCCGTTGCTCGGCTCCTTCGTCCGCTTCTCCACCGGCCCCCGCCGCACCGCACCCGGCGCGTTCCACTCCGAGCGCCTCCGGGCCCGCTTCTTCGCGGCCTCGGACGAGTCGAGCTGGTAGGGGACGGATGTGACCATCACGCCGGGAGTGAAGAGCAGACGGCCCTTGAGCCGGAGCGCGCTCTGGTTGTGCAGCAGGTGCTCGTACCAGTGACCCACCACGTACTCCGGGATGATCACGCTGACCACGTCGCGCGGGCTCTCCTTACGGAGCCCCTTGACGTACTCGATGATCGGCCGGGTGATCTCGCGGTAGGGCGAGTCGAGGATCTTCAGCGGGACGGTGATGCCGCGCCGCTCCCACTCGGCCCTGAGGGCCTTGGTCTCCGCCGGGTCGACGTTGATGCTCAGTGCTTCGAGCGTGTCCGAGCGCATCAGCTTGGCGTAGGCCAGGGCGCGCAGCGTCGGACGGTGGATCTTGGAGACCAGGACGATGGAGTGCACGCGGGAGGGGCGCACGCTGTCGTCCGAGGGGGTGTCCGGGGCGGCGATCTCCTCGGCGACGCGGTCGTAGTGGCGGCGGATGGCCGACATCGTCGCGTAGAAGATCACCATGCCGAGCAGCGCGACCCACGCGCCGTGCGTGAACTTCGTGATGAGTACGACGATCAGGACCATGCCCGTGAAGAAGGCGCCGAAGGTGTTGATCGCCCGCGAGCGGATCATGTGGCGGCGCTTGGCCTGGTCCCTCTCGGTGCGCAGATGGCGGTTCCAGTGCCGGACCATGCCGATCTGGCTGAGCGTGAAGGAGACGAAGACGCCGACGATGTAGAGCTGGATCAGGCGGGTCGAGTCCGCGCCGTAGATCACGACGAGCAGCGCGGCGGCGCCCGCGAGCAGCACGATGCCGTTGGAGAACGCGAGCCGGTCGCCGCGGGTGTGCAGCTGGCGCGGCAGGTAGCGGTCCTGCGCGAGGATCGAGCCGAGCAGCGGGAAGCCGTTGTACGCCGTGTTGGCCGCGAGGAAGAGGACAAGCGCCGTGGCGGCCGCCAGGACGATGAAGAGGAAGCTGCCGTTGCCGAAGACGGCCTCGGCGACCTGGGAGATGACCGGGTTCTGGACGTAGTCGGAACCGACCGGCGCACCGTTGTGGAACAGGTCCTTGCCCGGATACTCGGCCATGCGGACCTTGGTCGTCATGGCGAGCGCGATGATGCCGCAGAACATGGTGACGGCCAGGGCGCCCATCAGGGCCAGGGTGCTCGCCGCGTTCTTGCTCTTGGGCTTGCGGAAGGCCGGGACGCCGTTGCTGATCGCCTCGACGCCGGTGAGCGCGGCACAGCCGGACGAGAAGGCTCTGAGGAGCAGGAAGACAAGGGCGAAGCCCGCGAGGCCCCCGTGTTCGGGCTTGATCTCGTAGTCCGCGGTGGGCGCCTTCATCGTCTCGTCGAGGACGATGCCCCGGAAGGCTCCCCAGGCGATCATGATGAAGACGCCGGCCACGAAGACGTAGGTCGGGATGGCGAAGAGCTTGCCCGACTCCTTCACGCCGCGCAGGTTCATCACCGTGAGGAGCACGATGACGGCGACGGCGCAGAGCACCTTGTGCTCGACGACGAACGGGATCGCCGAGCCGAGGTTCTCGATGCCCGAGGAGATCGACACCGCCACGGTCAGGACGTAGTCGACGAGCAGCGCGCTCGCGACGGTGAGTCCGGCCTTGGGGCCGAGGTTGGTGTTGGCGACCTCGTAGTCGCCGCCACCGCTCGGGTAGGCGTGCACGTTCTGCCGGTACGACGCGACGACGGTGAACATGAGCACCACGACCGCGACAGCGATCCAGGGGCTGAAGTGGTACGCCGACACACCCGCGATCGAGAGGACGAGGAGCACTTCCCCCGGTGCGTAGGCAACGGAGGAGAGCGGGTCGGACGCGAACACGGGTAGAGCGATGCGCTTCGACAGGAGGGTTTCTCCGAGCCGATCGCTGCGCAGTGCGCGCCCGATGAGGATCCGTTTGGGCACGTCGGTCAGTTTGGACACGCAGAGGATCGTAAGCGTTCGAATGGGTGCCCGCCCACCCACCACCCCCTAACTGCTCCGGTTAGCCACGACGCGCCGTCCGGGGCTCCGCCCAATGCCCGGAAAGCGGACGCTCATCGGCGGCTTCCGGTGCTTCCGGCGCCTCCTGTGACTCCTGCGCACCGTGGGCCCCGTACGCCCCGTACCGCTCGGCCGCGCGCTCCTCGGCGCGGCGGATCGCAGGGGATGGCCACCAGGTGGCGCGGCCGAGCAGCAGCAGCGCCGCAGGCAGAATCATGATGCGCATCACTACCGCGTCGAGCAGGACGGCCGCCGCCAGGACGAAGCCCATCTGCTTCATCTCCAGGATGTGCAGCATCACGAAGCTCGCGAAGACGGTGACCATGACGATCGCGGCGCTGGTGACGACCTTGGCCGACGAGCTGATGCCTTCGATGACGGCCTGCCGGGTGGGTACGCCGTTCAGCGCGGCCTCCCGGATCCGGCTGACCACGAACACCTGGTAGTCCATCGAGAGCCCGAAGAGGATCACGAAGAGGAAGAGCGGAACCCGCGAGGAGATCCCGCCGAGCGAGATGAACGAGAGCAGTTCCTCGGCCCACTTCCCCTGGAAGACCAGGACGAGCAACCCGAGCGCGGACGCTGCGGAGAGCAGGTTGAGCACGATGCCGAGCAGTCCGAGGACGACGGAGCGGAACGCGAAGACCGTCATGGCGAAGGTCATCAGGAGCAGGAAGCCGAGGACGAGCGGCAGCTTCTGGTTCTGGTGTTCTACGTAGTCGGTGCCGCGCGGCACCTCGCCGGTGACGGCCGTCTCCACGCCGGGCATCTTGCCGACGGTCGCGGGGAGATGGTCGTGCCGGAGGTGGTCGAGTGAGTCCTCGGCCTTCTGTGAGTACGTCGGGTGCGGGGCGTTCAGCTCCAGGGTGGTGGTCCTGCGGTCCTCCGAGGAACGCAGGAGCGGAGCACCGGAGGGGTGCGAGAAGGAGGGGTGTGAGAAGAGCGGGTCGGACTTCGCCCTGCGGTCAAGATCCGTCAGGGCCTGCCGCACGTCGGCTGCCTGGGATGCCTCGGCCCGCACCACGACCAGGTGCCTGACGCGCTGCTCCGGGAAGGCGTCGAGCAGCCTGTCGTACCCCTTCATCGCCTCGATGTCGCGCGAGAAGCTGTCCCGTGCCGGGTTCTTGAGATTCATGTTCAGCGCGGGCAGCGCGAGCCCCAGCATGACGAGGACCGACAGGCACAGGGTGAGCGCGGGGCGCTTGCGGGCGGGCGCGAGCAGCACGTTCCAGGCGCGGCCCGGCTCCTTCTCGCCGTACGTCCCGCGGACCGGCTTGCCCCGCGCGAGCCGCTTGGCGGCGCGGCGCTCGGTACGGCGGCCGAGCTTGACCAGGAGCGCCGGAAGCACCGTCACCGAACTGACCACGGCGACAGCGACGACCAGGATGGTGCCGGTGGCAAGGGAGTCGAAGATGACGTCACGGGCCAGGAAGAGCGCGGTGGTGGAGACGATCACGGCGAGTCCGGAGACCACGATGGCGCGGCCCGCCGTCGCGGCGGCAGCCTCGACCAGGGCTTCGGAGGTGAGGCGGCCGCCCGCGCGGGCCCGCTCCTCGCGTTCGCGCTTGAGATAGAAGAGCGTGTAGTCGACTCCGACGGCCATGCCGATGAGCAGGATCATGCTCATCCCGACGCCGGTGTCGGGCAGCAGGTGCGAGGCCAGCATCGCCAGACCCATCGTCGCCATGATCGAGGTGACCGCGAGCAGCAGCGGTACGCCGACCATGACCACCGAGCCGAACACCAGAGCAAGCGTGATCAGCGTGACGGGCAGCGTGATCGCCTCGGAGAACTGCAGGTCCTCGTTGCGCTGGTCGTCGACGCCCTTGCTCACGGAGGCGTCACCCGTCTCCTCGATCACCAGGTCCGGGTGGCCCTTCGCGGCCTCTTCGGTCTGGGCCTGGAGCGGCGGGACACTCTCCTGATCCTCCTGCTCGGAGCCGTTCAGCTCCACCTGGACCCGCAGGACCCGTCCGTCGGCCGACTTCACCGGCGCCGCCACCGAGGCGACCTCGGGCAGCGACTTCATCCGGGCGGTGATGTCCTTGACGGCGGCGTCGGCGGCTTTCTCGTCGAGCGGCCCCGACTCCGCGCGGATCAGCACCTGTTCCGTGGGCCGCATCTGGACACCGCCCTCGGTCGCCAGGGCCTCGGCACGGCCCGCTTCACCGACACGGAAGTCCTCCGAGGTCGCGCTGTTCATACCGATGGCTGTCCCGCCGCCCAGGCAGAGCATGACGAACACCAGCCAGCCGATGACCGCCCGCCCCGGATGCAGCGCGCTCCATCTCGCCACCCGCACCGTGACCGATCGCTTCCCCATGACCATCCCCGCCCCTTCGACATCTCCTGGCCTTCATATGTAAGTCGAGACTGACAGGTGAAGGAATGAGCCGTCAACTGTCATTCGTGGCTGCGAGGGAGTGGATTGACAGTGGAACCCGTCATGCGTAAGCCTTGACTGACAGGCTTCGACTGGCAGGCTTCAGTCGACAGGCTTCGGGACCAGCGAAAAGACCAGCGAAAAGGCGGGCCATGGACAGCGCAGAGCTGCTCGCCTTCCTCTCCGCCGTCGGCCATGCCCAGCGGATCCGGATCATCACCGAGCTCGCCCCGGGACAGCTGTACGTCAGCGAACTGGCGCGGCGGCTCGGTGTCTCCCGGCCCCTGCTCTACATGCACCTCGACCGTCTGGAGAAGGCCGGTCTCGTCGTCGGCCGCCTGGAACTCTCCGACGACGGCAAGGCGCTCAAGTACTTCGAACTCGCGCCGTTCGACGTGCGATTGAACGTGGACACGATCCTCGCGGCCGTCCGGCAGGACGCGTCGGACGAGGCAGGACAGCACTCATCTGAGGGGTCTTAATGGACGACGTGATCATCCCGGTCGCCTTCTTCCTGATACTCGCGGGCGCCATCGTCGCGGTCGCCTACTTCCAGACGCAGCGCAACCGCGAGCGTGACCGCCAGTACGCCGAGGCGATGGAGCAGTACCGCGAGGTCGTCGAGCGCGCCAGGTCAGAGCAGGAGGCGGCGCGGCTGCAGCTCGTCGAAATGGGCTACCGGCTGAAGTCCGTCGAGGGCCTGCTGCGCAGCGTGGACTGAGTCCGCGGCAAAGACTGAGTACCGGCAGGTGCACGGGGGTGCCCTCCACGGACCGTGCGTGTGTAGCTTGGGCGTCGGTCTGAGACGCTTTTACCGTTCAGCCTGAGCAAAAAGTATTGACACAGCCGGAAGGACGGGCGTGCACATCGTCATCATGGGCTGCGGGAGAGTCGGATCGGCTCTCGCGCAAACCCTGGAACAACAGGGGCACACGGTCGCCGTGATCGACCAGGACCCCACCGCCTTCCGCCGTCTGGGCTCCGGCTTCGGCGGCCGCCGTGTCACCGGTATCGGCTTCGACCAGGACACCCTGCGCGAGTCCGGCATCGAGGAGGCGGGCGCCTTCGCCGCGGTCAGCAGCGGCGACAACTCGAACATCATCGCCGCCCGCGTGGCCCGCGAGATGTTCGGCATCGAGAACGTCGCCGCCCGCATCTACGACCCGCGCCGCGCGGAGGTCTACCAGCGCCTCGGCATCCCCACCGTCGCCACGGTCCGCTGGACCGCCGACCAGATGCTGCGCAGGCTGCTGCCCTCCGGGGCCGAGCCGCTGTGGCGCGACCCCACCGGCGGCGTACAGCTCGCCGAGGTGCACGCGTCCGAGGCCTGGATCGGCCACAAGATCAGCGAGCTCCAGGAGGAGACCGGCGTACGCGTGGCCTTCCTCACCCGGCTGGGCGAGGCGGTCCTGCCGACCTCCCAGACGGTGCTCCAGGAGGGCGACCTGGTGCACGTGATGATGCGCACCGACGAGGTCGAGAAGGTCGAAGCGGCGTTCGCCGAAGGCCCTGAAGAAGGCGGTCACTGATGAGGGTCGCCATTGCCGGAGCGGGCGCGGTGGGACGTTCCATCGCCGGTGAGCTCCTGGAGAACGGGCACGAGATTCTGCTCATCGACAAGGCGCCGACGGCCATCTCGGTCGAGCGCGTCCCGCAGGCCGAGTGGCTGCTCGCCGACGCCTGCGAGATCACCTCGCTCGACGAGGCGGCGCTCCAGCGCTGCAACGTGGTGATCGCCGCGACCGGCGACGACAAGGTCAACCTCGTCGTCTCGCTCCTCGCGAAGACCGAGTACGGCGTCCCGCGGGTCGTCGCCCGCGTGAACAACCCCAAGAACGAGTGGCTCTTCAACGAGTCCTGGGGCGTCGATGTCGCGGTCTCGACCCCGCGACTGATGTCCGCGCTCGTCGAAGAGGCGGTCAGCGTCGGCGATCTCGTCCGGCTGCTCCGCTTCAGCCACGGCGACGCGAACCTCGTCGAGCTGACCCTGCCGCCCGAGTCGGCCCTCGCGGGCACGACGGTCGGCGACGTCCAGTGGCCCGAGGACACCTCGCTCGTGACGATCATCCGCGGCACGCGCGTTCTCGCGCCGACCCCGGACGACTCCCTGGAGGCGGGCGACGAACTCCTCTTCGTGGCGGCCCAGGCCCGCGAGGAGCAGCTGGAGGACCTCCTGTCGGTACGCCGGGAGGAAGCGGCAGGCTAGGCGCCGCACTGCTTGTACGCGGATGGGGGCGCCCGGAGTGATCC
>NZ_JBHTSF010000085.1:0-40415 GCF_042795295.1 Streptomyces sp. NPDC056486 | reverse complement strand
GCGGCCCCGGGCCGCCGGTTTTGGGGGGGTTGGGGCCCCCCGACCCCTCGTGCCGGGCGGGGGTCCCCGGCGGCCCTCTGCCCTTGCGGAACAGCAGTTCAGGGGAAGCAACTCCAGGAGAAGCAGGTTCAGGAGAGGCAGGTTCAGGAGAAGCAAGTACTCGGCGTCGCGTGCGCCGGGTCCAGCGCGTTCGCGACCTCGTGGTGCGCGACCCGGTCGAGGATCCCTATCGCCACGTGCTCCGACAGGTCGACGGGGCACAGATCCTGGATGGTGACGTTGCGTACGCCGGGGCCGTTCAGGAACTGTGTGCGGTACGGGGTGACCACCTCGTCGTACTTGGTGGCGATGACGGTGTAGCGCACGCCGGGGACGGTGTCGCCGCCTTCGTTGAGCTTGGTCAGGAACGGCGATCCGGCCACCTGGTCGGCGAGGCTCGGGGTCTTGGTGGTGAGCAGGTCCTCGATGCCCGGGAAGTAGGGCAGCAGCTTGGCGAAGCCGAGCAGAGTGGTGCCGTGGTTGTCGGGCGCGAGACCGACCAGGGCGTTCACCTTCTGCGCGCCGCCGAGGAACTTCAGGTAGTAGCGGGGCATCATGCCGCCCTGCGAGTGGCCCACGAGGTCCGCCTTCGCGGCGCCCGTCGAGGACAGGATCTTGTCGACGAAGCCGTCGAGCTGCTCGGCCGACTTGTCGATCGGGCCGAGCCCGTTGAAGAACGGCACGCCGGGCAGCTGGCCGTAGTCGAGCGAGAAGACGCAGTAGCCGCGCCTCACCAAGTAGGGCGCAAGGACGAGCCAGTTGTCGATGGAGTTGCCGAAGGTGCCGTGGACGAGGACCACGGGGCGCGGGTGGGCGGCGGACGGCTTGCAGCCGTAGTCGTTCCAGCCGCTCGACGAGGCAGCGGGAGCGGCGGGGGCGGCGGACGCCGTGGCGGTGGGGGCGGTGAGGGTGAGCGCGCCCGTCACGAGGAGGGCGGCGGTGAACGCTCTGAGCGCTCGTCTCCAGGGCAGCATCGTGTGATCTCCTTGCGGCTCAAGGGAGTTGCGATGAGTGAGCCCTGTGATCCGGATCACGAGGATGCCGTGCACACGCCAAATTACGGGCGAGTAGTAAAAGTGTGAAGTTACGCGTCGGTAAAACTTCCAGCAGGTACTGGCACGGTCGCCCGGGAACGTCCGCTGCGGGCGCCTACCGCGGGGGCGCCTACCGCGGGGGCGTCACGAGCCCCACCTCGTACGCGATGATGACCAGTTGGACCCGGTCGCGGGAGTCGAGCTTGGTGAAGAGCCGCGCCACGTGCGCCTTCACCGTGGCGACGGTGATGAAGAGTTCGGCGGCGATCTCCGCGTTGGACAGACCGCGGCCCACCAGCGTGAGCACTTCGCACTCGCGGTCGGTGATGCCCTTGACCGTCCGCCGGGCCTGTGGCGCCTGATCGGGCCGCGCGGCGAACTCCTCGATCAGGCGCCGGGTGACGCTCGGCGCGATCAGACCGTCCCCTGCGGCCACCACATGGATCGCCGCGAGGATGTCCTCGAGCGCCATGTCTTTGACGAGGAATCCGCTCGCGCCCGCGCGGAGCGCGCCGTAGACGTAATCGTCGTCGTCGAAGGTGGTGAGGACGAGGACACGGGTCGTGCCGCCCTCCGCCATGATCAGACGGGTGGCTTCGATGCCGTCCATGCCGGGCATGCGGATGTCCATCACGACGACGTCGGGGCGTACGTCACGGGCAAGGCGGACCGCCTCCGCGCCCGTCCCGGCCTCCCCCACGACCTCGATGTCAGGAGTGTCGGCCATCAGGACGCGCAGGCCCGCGCGGACGAGGGGCTGGTCGTCGGCGAGTACGACACTGACGGTGCGGCCGGTCATCGGGCCGTCTCCGGCAGGGGCAGCAGGGCCGTCACCCGGAAGCCGCCTTCGGGGCGCGGCCCCGCGGTGAACCGGCCGTGCAGCAGGGCGACGCGCTCGCGCATGCCGACGAGGCCGAACCCGGTGCCCGCGGACAGACCGCCGCGGCCGTCGTCCTCTATTTCGAGGGACAGCTCGCCGCCCCGCTGCTCGACGGTCACCCGGCAGGTGTCCGTTCCCGCGTGGCGTACGACATTGGTGAGAGCCTCCTGGAGGATGCGGAACGCGGCCAGATCGATGTCGGGGGGCAGGGGCCCGCACTCCCCGCGCCGGTGGACCTCCGCGCGGACTCCCGCGTCCCGCGCCGACGCGACGAGACGGTCGATGTCGGCGAGCCCGGGGGCGGGTTCGCGGGGCGGCGCGGACGCGTCGCGGTCTTTGGAGCCCGGCGCGTCATCGGCGGCCCCCGGCTCCGCATCGGGCCTGCGCAGCGCGACCAGCGTCCGCCGCAGCCCCGCCAGGGTCTCCCTGCTGGTGGCCTCGATGGTGCTGAGCGCGTTGCGGGCCTCCGCGGGCTGGGTGTCGATGACCCGGCTGCCCACACCCGCCTGGATGGCGATGACGCCGATGCTGTGGGCGATCATGTCGTGCAACTCCCTTGCGATGCGCAGCCGTTCGGCGGCGACGGCACGGGCCGTGGCCTGGGCGCGCAGCGCGGCGGCGTGCGTACGGCGCTCACGGACCGAACTGCCCGCCATCCAGGCGGCGATGAGGGCGACGGCGATGAACACCACGGTCTCGCCGTTGTTGCTCGCCCAGCCGGAGGGCCGGCAGCCCTCCGGCCGGTACGGGACGGGTTGGCAGTCGCCGTCGGGCGGGAAGGCGAAGAGGGTGACGGCCTGGGTCGTGAACGCCATGAGGGCGGCGGCGATCGAGGTGCGGCGCGGGCGGGTGGCGGCGAGACAGCCGACGGCGCAGACCCCGGCAAGCGTCTGGAGGTAGCTCATCTCGATCTTGCGCATCTCCATCGTGGCCGCCACCGCTCCCAGGAGCAGGAAGGCGAGCGCCGGCAGCGGCCGGTGCCTGAGGAGGGACGCGACCACGGCCGTCAGCGCGATCGACGCGAGGACCATCAGGATGTCGAAGCCTTGCTGCCCGTTGTCGAAGGTCACGTACGTGACGACCGGATAGATGGCGGCCCCACTCCAGGCCAGACCCGTGCGCACCCAGTGCCACAAGCGCCCTCCGGCCACGCGTCGGCTCCGTCTCTCCTCGGTCTCCACGGCATCCACGGCCATGGGCTGACCTGGGTCGATGTCCATGCGCCGATCGTATGTGCCCTTTCCCCGCGGGGGTATTGGCCCGCGGTCGTACGCCCAAGGACTACCGGAAGCCTCCGGGGCGCTCGGTCACGCCGCCAGCGTTCCCGGCACGATCGCGCCAGGACCGAACTTCGCCCGCGCCCGGTCGGCCACCTCCTCGATCCGCCGGGCCTTGTCGTCCACCGGATCGAACATCAGCTGGTGGGCGGCCCGTTCGGCGGGCCCGAGCCCTTCGGCGCGCAGCGAGATGCCGCGCACCCGGGCCCGCTGGAGGCCGAGCGCCTCGTACATCCCGTACGCGGTCGTGGTCAGCGCGCCGGAGTGCGCGGTCGGTTCGGGCAGCGTACGGGTGCGGGTCGTCGTGGAGCGGTCCGCGTAGCGCACGGCGAGGGTCAGGGAACGGCACACCTGGTCCTCGTCGCGCATCCGCGCACCGAGTTCATCGGTGAGCGAGAGCAGCGCTCTACGGTGTCGTGCGGGGTCCAACTCGTCTCGCGGGAAGGGCCGTTCGGAGGCGAGGGAGCGGGCGGCGGCGTTCGGCACGACGCGTGCGCGGTCGACGCCGTGCGCCTTCTCGTGCAGCTCGCGGCCGGCTCGGGCGCCCACGAGGCGTTGCAGCGTGGACAGCGGCGCGGCGGCCACCTTGCCGACGGAGTCGAGCCCGTACCCGCAGAGGGTGCGGGCGGTGGCGCGGCCGACCCCCGGCAGTTCGGCGACCGGCTTCGGCCCGAGGAACTCCGCGACGGCGCCGGGCTCCGGACCCACGACCCGGGTCACCCCCGGCGCGGCTCCCCGCACGGCCATCCGCGCCAGCATCGGCCCGGGCCCTGCGCCGATCACGCAGTCCACCCCGTAGTGGGCGAGCGCCCGCACCCGGATCACCGAGGCGAGTTCGACGGCGTCGCGCCCGAAGTAGCGCATCGCTCCCCGTACGTCGACGAGCGCGGCGTCGGGCGGCAGGGCCTCGACGACAGGGCTGAACTCGCCGAGCAGCATGAGCAGTCGGGGTACTGCGGCCTCGTACATGGGCGGCAGGAGAAAACGTACGCAAAGGGTGCTCATCCCGCGCTCCTCCTCATCCCGCGCTCCCCGGACTCTGGTGCCACAACTTGCGTCCTGTCGCCGCCCGTTCGCCGGGTGGCTGGAGGTCGGCCCAGGGGTGCATCTCGTACCCCGTGGACATCCGGATACGTCGGCCGCCGTCTGCCGAGCCCCGGCGGCCGCCGTCCTCCGACGCCCCGTCGGGCTCCCCTTCCGGTCCTGGCCCGACAAGGCTTTCCGGTCCCGGCTCCGCGAGCCGCGCGCCCACCGCCTCCAGCCCGCCCTCCTTCCGCAGCTCCACCAGCTCCGCCAGATTCCATGCCGCCGCGCCGACCACGCTGAGGCTGCGCGGCCCGCGCCGCTGCACCACTCCGCGGACAAGGAGCAGCCAGGAGTGGAAGACGGTGTGCGCGCACCGTTCGTGGGCGTCGTCGAAGAAGGCCAGGTCGACCAGGCCCGTGCCGTCGTCCAGAGTGCTGAAGATGACCCGCTTCCCGGACCGGATCGGCGGGGTCTGGGTGGCCGCCTTGGCGCCCGCGACAAGGACGGTCGCCCCGTGTTCGGCCTCCCGCAGACGGCGGGCCGTCAGTACGCCGAGCTCACGGAGGAACTCCGCGTGGTCGCCCATGAGATGGCGCGATGAGTCCATGCCCAGGACGCCGAGCTCGGCGCTGAGCCGTTCCGCGTCGTCCAGGTCGGGCAGCCCGGCGGGTGCCGTCTGCCGCCCGCCGGACAAGGGGAGTTGGGCCCCGGATGAGCTCCGCGCGCCCCGCCGCAGCTCCGTCAGGTGAAGTTGCAGGTCGCGGCGGTTGGCGCCGAACGCGTCGAGCGCGCCGACCTGCGCGAGCCGCTGCGCGACCGGCTTTCCGGGCCTTGCCCGCTCCCAGAAGTCGAGGAGCGAGGCGTAGGGCTGCCCGTCCGCGATCCGCGCGGCCTCGGCCTCGCTGATGCCGTGGACGTCGGAGAGCGCGAGGCGCAGGCCCCACACCTCCCGGGGCCCGGCTGTATCAGCTTTATCAGCCTTATCAGCTTTATCAGACACCAGTTCGATACGGTGAGCGACCGCGGACCGGTTCACGTCCAGCGGAAGGATCGGCACCCCCCGCCGCCGCGCGTCCGCGAGCAGCAGCCGCTTCGGGTACATGCCGGGGTCGTGCGTGAGCAACCCCGCGTAGAAGGCAGCCGGGTGATGGGCCTTCAGCCACGCCGACTGGTAGGTGGGCACGGCGAAGGCCACCGCGTGCGCCTTGCAGAAGCCGTACGAACCGAAGGCCTCGATGATCTCCCAGGTCCGGCCGATCGTCTCGGCGTCGTACCCCTTCGCCGCCGCCTGCTGCGCGAACCAGAACCGGATCCGCCCCTGCGATTCAGGGTCGGAGAGCCCCCTGCGCACCCGGTCCGCCTCGTCGCGCCCGCAGCCGGTCATGATGTCCACGATGTCGATGATCTGCTCGTGGAAGACGACGACGCCGTACGTCTCCTTGAGCGGCCCCGCCAGATCCGGGTGCGGGTAGCGGATGGGCGCGCGGCCGTGCCTGGCCTCGATGAAGGGCCGCACCATGTCGGCGGCGACCGGTCCAGGACGGAAGAGCGAGATGTCGACGACCAGGTCGTGGAAGGTCGCGGGCTGCAGCCGTCCGACCAGGTCACGCTGGCCCGGCGACTCGATCTGGAAGCAGCCGAGGGTCTCGGTCGACTGGATGAGCCGGTACGTCGCCGGGTCGCCCGGCGGCACCGCGTCCACGTCCACCCGCTCACCCGTGGCCCGCTCGACCTCCCCCACCGCGTGCGCCATCGCCGACTGCATCCGCACGCCGAGCACATCGAGCTTGAGCAGCCCGAGGTCCTCCACGTCCTCCTTGTCGAACTGGGACATGGGCAGACCCTCGCCACTGGTGGGCATCACGGGCGTACGCGCGAGCAGCGAGGCGTCGGAGAGCAGTACCCCGCACGGGTGCATGGCGACCCCGCGCGGCAGCGCGTCCAGGGCCTCGACCAGGTCCCACAGCCGCCCGTGTTTCTCCGTCTCCCCTGCCACCGCCCGCAGTTCGGGCAGCTCCTCCATCGCCGAGCGGGCGTCCCGCGCGCGGATGTGCGGGAAGGACTTGGCGATCTTGTCGATCTCGGCCGGGTCCATGGAGAGGGCGGCGCCCACATCGCGGATGGCGTGGCGGACCCGGTAGGTCTCGGGCATGGCGACGGTCGCGACCCGCTCGGTGCCGAAGCGGCCGATGATCGCGCGGTAGACCTCGAGACGGCGGGCCGACTCCACGTCGATGTCGATGTCCGGCAGGACGGCCCGCCGCGTGGACAGGAACCGCTCCATGAGCAGGCCGTGCTCGACGGGGTCGGCGTGCGCGATACCGATGAGGTGGTTGACCAGGGACCCGGCGCCGGAGCCGCGCGCCGCGACCCGGATCCCCAAGTCACGTACGTCGTCGACCACTTGGGCCACGGTGAGGAAGTAGGAGGCGAAGCCGTGGTACGCGATGATGTCCAGCTCGTGGTGCATCCGCTCCCAGTACGCGCGCTGCGTGCGGCGCCTGTCGTATCCCCGGAGCACCATCCCCGCCGCCGCCCGCGATGCGAGCACGCGCTGCGCGGTGCGGCGCCCCGCGCCTACGAGGTGCGGCTCGGGGAAGCGCACGGAGCCGATGCCGATGTCGTCCTCGGGGTCGACGAGACACTCGGCGGCGACCGACCGGGTCTGCTCGACGAGGTGGCGGGCGGTGTCGCGGCGGAAACCGGCCGCCTCCACGATCCGCTCGGCGTTGCCCAGCATGGCGTCGGCGCCCTTCAACCACCGCTCTCCGCTGTCGAGTTCCTTGGTCGGGTCGACGGGGACGAGGCGGCGTGCGGCGTCGAGCACGTCGGCGACCGGGCCCATGCCGGCGTCGGCGTAGCGGACGGCGTTGCTCAGGACGGGGCGGACGCGCTGCTCGGCGGCGAAGCCGACGGTGCGGGCGGCGAGGCGGAGGGAACCGGGTCCGGTGCCTTCGCGGCCGTGCCACACGGACTCCAGGCGCAGCGCGTCTCCGTAGCGCTCGCGCCAGGGGATCAGGAGGCGGGCGGCCCGGTCGGGGCGCCCTGCGGCCAGTGCGCGTCCCACGTCGGACGCGGGGCCGAGCAGCACGGTCATGCCGTCGCCGTGGTTCTCCTCCCACGGAAGCACGGGCTGCCCATCGCCGCTCCGGTGCGCGGCGGTGATCAGGCGGCACAGCGCGGCCCAGCCCGTGGCGCCGTCGCGGGCGAGGAAGGTCACGCGCGGGGTCGACTCATCGATGAAGGCACCTCCGCGCACCGGGGTCCGTCGCCGCGCACCGCTCGCCGGGGTCGGTTCCCCCACCGCGAGCTCGGCCCCGAACAGTGGCCGCACCCCCGCCTTCGCGCAGGCCTTGGCGAACCGGACGGCTCCCGCGAGGGTGTCCCTGTCGGTGAGCGCGAGGGCGTCCATGCCCCGCTCGGCGGCGCGCTCGGCGAGCCGCTCCGGATGCGATGCCCCGTAGCGCGGGGAGAACCCGGAGACGGTGTGCAGATGCGTGAACCCGAGCACACGCACCTCCTGAAACCCTGAATCGATCCGTTCTCACATCCCCCGCCTCCACCATAGACCAAGTTTCGAACGTACGTACGACACCGACGTACGGCACTCGGTCCGAACCCGGTCCGACCCGCACCCGCTTCGCCCATTCGGCCCCGCCCACCTGCGGGAACGACAGGGGCCACGGAGCGTGGGGGCATGAGTTTCACCGATGAGTTGAAGAGCGCCGTCACCCCGCGAGCAGCCCTGCTGGTCATCGGCGTACTGGTCCTGCAGCTGCTGTTCATCGCCTCCTACGTAGGGGCCCTGCACGACCCGAAGCCGAAAGACGTGCCCTTCGGAGTCGCCGCTCCGGGTCCCGCGGCGAAGGAGACCTCGGACAAGCTCGGGAAACTCCCCGGTGGCCCGCTCGACCCCCGCGTGGTCAAGGACGAGGCCACGGCCCGGCACCAGATCATCAACCGCGACATCGACGGCGCCCTGATCGTCGACCCCCGGGGCACCACCGACACCCTCCTGGTCGGCTCGGGCGGCGGCACCGTCCTGGCCACCGCACTGGAGAAGATCGCCACCCAGGTCGACGGCGCCGAGAAGCGCACGGTCAAGACCGTGGACGTGGCCCCGGCGTCCACCAAGGACTTCGACGGGCTCTCGTCCTTCTATCTGGTCGTCGGCTGGTGCGTCGGCGGCTACCTGTGCGCCTCGATCCTGGCGATCAGCGCGGGCTCCCGGGCCGCCAACGGCGGGCGCGCTCTGATCAGGACCGGCGTCATGGCGCTCTACTCGATCGCGGGCGGCCTCGGCGGCGCGATCATCATCGGACCGATCCTCGGCGCCCTGCCCGGCAGCATCATGGGGCTGTGGGGCCTGGGCTCGCTCGTCGTCTTCGGGGTCGGCATGATCACGCTCGCCCTGCAGTCGCTCACCGGCATCGTGGGCATCGGCCTCGCCGTCCTGCTCGTCGTGATCGCGGGCAACCCGAGCGCGGGCGGCGCCTTCCCGCTGCCGATGCTGCCGCCGTTCTGGAAGGAGATCGGCCCCTGGCTGCCGCCGGGCGCGGGCACCTGGGTGGCGCGCTCCATCGCGTACTTCAAGGGCAACGCGATCACCGGACCGATGCTGGTGCTCGCCGCCTGGGCGGTCGTGGGCACCGTCGTCACCCTGGTCATGTCCTCGCTGCGCGGGGACCGCCAGCCGGGCCGGCGGCCCGCGATGGAGGACACGCAGGACACCGGCGCCCACCGCCGGTGAAAGACCGCTCCCCGGCCGTTGTCAGACCCGGGTGCGAGGCTTGAGCAATGATCACCACTCTGGCCGTCGAGGGCTACCGCTCCCTGCGCAAACTGACCGTCCCCCTGGACCGGCTGAACGTCGTGACGGGCGCGAACGGCACCGGCAAGTCGAGCCTGTACCGCGCGCTGCGGCTGCTCGCCGACTCCGCGCGGGGCGGGGCGGTCTCGGCCCTGGCCCGCGAGGGCGGACTCCCCTCGGCGATGTGGGCGGGCGAGAAGAAGGCGGAGGCGGGCGGCCTGCGCCTCGGCTTCGCGGGTGACGAGTTCGGGTACGCGGTCGACTTCGGATACCCCATCCCCACCTCGGGCACGGGCGCGGCGCCCTCCCTCTTCAACCTCGACCCCGAGATCAAGCGCGAGTCCACCTGGGCAGGACCCGTGCTGCGCCCCGCCGCGCTGCTCTGCGACCGCGCGGGCCCGGCCGTGCGCACCCGCACCGCCGACGGCGGCTGGCACCGCACCCAGGGCATCCGTCCCTACGACAGCATGCTGAGCGAGCTCGCCGACCCGCAGCTGGCCCCCGACCTGCTGCGGCTGCGCGAGCTGATCAGGTCCTGGCGGTTCTACGACCACGTCCGCACGGATGCCGGAGCCCCCGCCCGCGCCGCCCGCATCGGCACCCGCACCCCGGTCCTCGGCCATGACGGCGCGGACCTGGCCGCGGCCCTGCAGACCATCCGCGAGATCGGCGACCCGGCGGCGCTCGACGCCGCGGTGGACGACGCCTTCCCCGGCAGCCGGGTGGAGATCGCCGAGCACGGCGGCCGCTTCGAACTCCAGCTGCGTCAGCGCGGGCTGACCCGCCCCCTCGGAGCGGCCGAGCTGTCCGACGGCACCCTGCGCTATCTCCTGTGGGCCGCCGCGCTGCTCACACCCCGGCCGCCCTCGCTCCTGGTCCTGAACGAACCGGAGACGAGCCTGCACCCGGACCTCCTGCGCCCCCTCGCGGACCTGATCCTCACGGCGACGAAGGACACCCAGGTCGTCCTGGTGACCCACGCGCAGCCACTGGCCGAAGCGGTGGCCAAGGGGGCGGCCCGCCACCGCGTGGACGTGAACTCCATAGAGCTGCTCAAGGAGTCGGGGCAGACAGCGGTGGCGGGCCGGGAGAGCATGCTGGACGAGCCACTCTGGTACTGGCCCAAACGCTGAGCCGCGCCCCCGAAGGGGCGCGGGGGCGCTTCGACGAAGGCCTTTCCGGGTGGACCGGAGGCCCCTTTGTGAACGCTTCCACAAGAGGGTGCGCAAAGGGGCCGGACCACCCATGGCGGCCCGGCCCCAATCCTGCTCGCCCCCCTGGCCAGGGGGCCTATATGCCTAGCCGATCTCCGCGCCGACGGCGCTCAGCACCTCAGGAACCGGCTGGAAGAACGTCTCCCCGCCGGCGCTGCAGTCACCGCTGCCGCCCGAGGTCAGGCCGAGCGCGGTGTCACCCGCGAAGAGCGCGCCCCCGCTGTCGCCGGGCTCGGCGCAGACGTCGGTCTGGATGAGTCCGTTGACGACGTCGCCGTTGCCGTAGTTCACGGTGGCGTCGAGACCCTTGACCGTGCCGTCGTGCACCTGCGTGGTCGAGCCACTGCGCTGCACCTTCTGGCCGACGGTCGCGTCGCCCGCCTTGGCGATGGCCTGGGTCGAGCCGTTGTAGAGGTCCACCTCGCTGGGGTGCGCGGTGTCGCCGGTGTACTTGACCAGGCCGTAGTCGTTGTCGGGGAAGCTGGAGTCGGCGTTCTCACCGATCACCGGGCCGCCCTGCTTCTCGGACCAGCTCTTGACGGCCTCGGTGCAGTGCCCGGCCGTGATGAAGTACGGAGCGCCGTCCTTGACCACGTTGAAGCCGAGCGAGCAGCGGCTGCCGTCGCCCCAGATGGCGTCGCCGCCCGCGATCAAGGGCTTGAACTCCCCCTTGCTGTGCTGGAGTTCGGCCTTGGAGCCGAGCCCCTTCACGACCGAGTCGAGCTTGTCCAACGAGGCACCCTTGACCGTACGGTCCGCCGTGACGACGACCTTGTTGGTGGCCGGGTCGACCGCCCACGACGTGCCGGGGATGGACGCCTTGTCGCTGAGCGTCGAACGGGCGCTCTTCAGCTGGGCGAGGGAGTTCTCGACGATTCTCGCCTTGGCGCCCGCCGACTCGACGGCGTCCGCCGCACTCTTATCGAGGACGTTCACTACGAGGTTCTTGGCCTTGGCGTCGTAGTACGTACCCGCGGCGTCCGAACCGAGGTCCTCGCCGAGGACCGAGGCGAGCTTTCCGGCCTTCGCGACAGAGAGGGTGTCCGGCGTGGGGGTCGGGGCACTCTCACTGGCGTTCGCAGTCTGGAAGGTGATTCCGGCGGCGATCAGTGCGGTGATGCCCGCACCTGCCACGGCGGCACGTCGCTTGGATATGCGTCGGTGCTTCAATTCACGTCCTCCTGTGGGGGGTCGGCCCGTTCGGTGTGGGGACCTGGGGACCGGAAGGCGTACCGGCACGGAGTCGCTCACGCTGGTAAAGCCGCGTCCATGCCAAATGGTGCGGCCCACTATCCCGATACCGCCTGGTAGCACACAAGGTCTACTTCAGGACGCGCACGCGACCGACACTGTGCGCCCCCTGTGTCTTCACCGGCGCCGGTCTCACCACGTCGGTTCCCGTTGCAAACACCCCGTGCGAGCGGGTGATCGGCAGTGGGTAAGGTCTAGTCCTGTCCGATTCTCGACGCTCCCGGCGCGCCCGGAGCCCCGGCTTCCGAATCCGCCGCACCGAAATCCGGCAGCGCGGGAAGGGGCTCGGCGGGTGCGGGAACAGGCTCAGCGGGTGCGGCGGCAGACTCAACAGACGCGGCGGCGGGCGGCTGCTGCTGCGCCGGCGGAACCGGCGGAGCCGGCTGAGCCCGCTCCAGGAAGCGCAACAGCTCGACGGGGAAGGGCAGCACGAGGGTGGAGTTTTTCTCGGCGGCGACCGCCACCACGGTCTGGAGCAGCCGCAGCTGGAGCGCGGCAGGCTCCTCCGACATCTCGTGCGCGGCCTCGGCCAGCTTCTTGGAGGCCTGCAGTTCGGCGTCCGCGTTGATCACGCGCGCCCGCCGCTCGCGGTCGGCCTCGGCCTGCCGGGCCATGGACCGTTTCATCGTCTCCGGGAGCGACACGTCCTTGATCTCGACCCGGTCGATCTGCACGCCCCACCCGACGGCGGGAGAGTCGATCATCAACTCCAGGCCCTGGTTGAGCTTCTCGCGGTTGGAGAGCAGATCGTCGAGCTCGCTCTTGCCGATGATCGAGCGCAGCGACGTCTGCGCCATCTGCGAGACCGCGAAGCGGTAGTCCTCCACCTGGACGACGGCCTCGGAGGCATCGACCACCTTGAAGTAGATGACCGCGTCCACGCGCACCGTGACGTTGTCCCGGGTGATGCCGTCCTGCGCGGGGACCGGCATCGTCACGATCTGCATGTTCACCTTACGGAGCCGGTCCACGAACGGCACGATCATCGTGAACCCGGGCCCGCGCACCCCGCTCTGCAGCCGCCCGAGCCGGAGCACCACACCCCGTTCGTACTGTTTGACGACACGCGCCGCGGCCATCACATAGACCACTCCGGCACATCCGACGGCCACTCCCGCCGCCACAAGCTCCTCGACCATGCCGGCCCCCCAGGGTCCGAATTGGGCGTGTTGGGCGTGCACTTCGAAGGTAACGCCCCACGGCGCACAAAGGGAGACGGGAGACAGGAGAGAGCCCCCGCCCGGACTTCCGGACGGGGGCTCTCCCGCTGCTGGCTGCAGACCTGCTGCCGTACGTGGATCAGTGGATCGATGGATCAGCGAATCAGTACACGCTCACGCCGTACGCGCTCAGCGCCTCGGTGACCGGCTGGAAGAAGGTCGTCCCGCCCGAGGAGCAGTTGCCGCTGCCGCCCGAAGTCAGGCCGAGCGCCTTGGTTCCCGCGTAGAGCGGGCCACCGCTGTCGCCGGGTTCGGCGCAGACCGTGGTCTTGATCATGCCGTAGACGATGTCACCGTTGCCGTAGTTGACGGTCGCGTTCAGGCCGGTGACCTTGCCGCTGTGGGTGCCGGTGGTCGAGCCGCGCCGGGTGACGGTCTGGTTCACGGTGGGGTTGCCCGCGCTGGTGATGTCCTGGCTGCCGACTGTGCCGGGAGGGGTGGCCGAACCGGCGGCGTACTTGACGATGCCGTAGTCGTTGGTCGGGAAGCTCGATCCCGTCGTGGACCCGATCGTCGTGGTGTGTCCGGAGTTGGACCACCAGGTGCCCGCGCCGTCGGTGCAGTGACCGGCGGTGACGAAGTAGTAGGTACTGCCGCTGCGGACGTTGAAGCCGAGCGAGCAGCGCCAGCTGGACGCGTAGATCGCGTCGCCGCCGGAGACCAGCTTGCTGAACTTGCCGGGAGTGCGCTCGACCTTGAGGGCGTCCGCGTTGCTTCCCGCCGCCTCCCTGATCTTGGCGATCTCGGCCTTGGAGACGGTGCTGTCGGCGGTGACGACCAGGCGGTTCGTCGCCTTGTCGACGCTCCATGCGGTGCCTGCGACATCCGCGCCGAGCACCGCTTCGCTCGCGTTGTTGAGTTGCGCCGAGCTGAAGGTGGTGACGTCATTGGCGTTCGCAGCGGGGACGGCGAGCGCGCCGGCGGCCACAAGTCCGGTGGCCACGGCGAGCAGACGGGTGCGTCTCGCTATGCCGCTGCGGGGGGTGGTGCGCTTGTTCCTCACTTGTTGTTCCTCCCGGGGGGAAGTCAGTGGGCCGTGTGGGTTGCGGCCCGTGAGGCGCAGCCAATGGGCAATTGGCAAGCCGGATTCCGGTTACGCCGTGCCCCTGACAAGCGCTGCTCGGGAGTATTCGGGCCGCGGACACCACGCACAAGAGCGGCTTTCGGCCGTAAGCCATATACATGCCGAGCGGCCCCGGCGGCTGTCGTACCTGTCGTACGCCGCCGGGGCTCGGGTCATCGGCTCTGTTTCTGACGAGCCTGTGTCAGACGAGTCAGCTGTCGATTAGGTTCCGCTCCCCTGCGGCGATTTCGGCGTCAAGGGTGTTGCCCGGGGGCGGAAAGGGGCAGATGAAGTGGTCGGCGAAGGCGCACGGGGGAAGAAGCGCGCGGTTGAAGTCGACCGCCGTGCGCCCCTCGTCGTCGGGCGCGGCGGGCCGCAGGAACCTGAACCGGTAGCTGGACACCCCGCCGGTCGCGTCGCCGAACACCGCCCACAGCGACCCGTCGCCCTCCACCGAGACCTGGAGCGTGTGCTCCTTTCCGGCCAGGCTGAAAGTGAGCTCTCCGCCGAGGCCGAGCCCCCGCTCCACCCCGTCCGCGTTGGCGACCTTGATGGTGCGTACCCCGTCCACCGTGCTGTCGGCGGCGTACGGCGTGAAGAGCCCCGGCACCACCCAGCGCGCGTCGTACTCGGTGGCCTCGATGCCCCGGAAGGCGCGGCGCGTGGCGGACTCCGGGTCGAAGTCGCGTACCGCCCAGAGCCCTTCGCGCCGCAGCACGATCAAGCGACGGTCACCGTGGCCGACGCGGGCCGCGGCGACAGGCCCTGGGTCTGCGCCGAGACGGGCCTCCCCGTTGAAGAGCTGCCCGTCGAGGGTGAGCCCGTCGCCCACTTCAGCGGTCAGGACGAGCTCGTCACCCGCTTCGGTCCAGCGCCCGGGGATGCCCGGAAGCGATCCGTCCGGGTAGTCGGCGAGCCAGTGCGTGCCGGTGAGGGAGAGCGGGCCGTAGGGCGCCGACACCGTCTCCGTCCGCTGCTCGTGCCAGTGCTTCCAGTCGCGTACCGCGTCCGTCGTTGCGTCCGTCGTCATGTGATCAACCCTTCCATATGGGCCTGCGGCCATCCCCTGACGGCTCCCCGCCTCCCGCTCATAGCCCCCTACACCTTGGGCAGACCCTTGGGGTTGACCTTCGACTCCTTCACGGCCTCGCTCGTCAGATCCCAGCGCTTGAGGACCTTGGCGTAGCTTCCGTCCTTGATCACGTGGTTGAGCGCGGCGGCGTACGCCTCGACGAGCCCGCTGTCCTTCTTCGTGGTGGCGGCGATCTCACCCTGGATGCTGGGGCCGCCACCCGAGAGGGTCCCGATGATCTTCGTCTGCCCCGATGACGCGACGTGGTACGCGGCCGAGGGGTTCGGGCCGAGGTACGCGTCGATGCGCCCCGACTGGAGGGCCAGGTAGTAGTCGGAGTCCTTCTGGAAGTACTTGATGTTCACCGGCTTACGACCGGCCTTCTCGTTCTGCTCGCTCCAGTCGACGAGGATCTTCTCCTGGTTGGTGCCGGAGGAGACCGCGATCGTCTTTCCCGCCACGTCCGCGGGCTTCTTCGCCGTCCACTTCGCGTCCTTGCGCGCCTCGAAGGCGATGTTGTCGTGGCGGTAGGTCGCGAAGTCGTACTTCTCCTTGCGCTCCTCGGTCACCGTGACGTTCGAGAAGACCCCGTCGAACTTTCCGCTGTCCAGGCCGACGAAAAGGTTCTCCCAGGAGACCTCCTCGAACTTCGGCTGCAGGCCGAGCGTGTCGGCGACCAGGCTCGCGATGTCGACCTCGGAGCCGATCCGTGTCTTGTCGTCGGTGGCGTAGAAGCCGAGCGGCGCGACCGATTCGGCGCTGCCGCCGAGTCGCAGCGTGCCGCGCTCGCGCACCTTCGCGGGCAGGAGCTTCGCGAGCGCGTCGACCTTCTTGCCGCGTACGCGGTTCTGGTCGGGCCCGATGTTGATGTTGCCGACCTTCTTGGTGCCGGACGCGTCGCCGCCGGTCGCGGCGTCGCTGTCCCCGCCGCAGGCGCTGAGCAGGGGCGCGAGGGCCAGGGCGGCGACGGAGGCGGCGAGGGTGGTACGTCGGGACAGCATGCGGGAGCTCCTGGAGAATGTCGGGCTGAAGAACCCTGAGCGGGCGAAGAACCTTGAGCGGGCGAAGAACCCTGAGCGGGTGAAGAACCCTGAGCGGGTGAAGAACCTTGAGCGGGCTAAAGGACCTTGGAGAGAAACGCGCGGGTGCGGTCGTGCCGCGGACGGTCGAGTACGTCGCCGGGGGTGCCCTGCTCGACGATGAGCCCCTCGTCCATGAAGACCACCGTGTCGGCGACCTCACGCGCGAAGCCGATCTCGTGGGTGACGACGATCATCGTGGTGCCCTGGCTCGCCAAGTCCTTGATGACGTCGAGGACTTCACCGACCAGTTCCGGGTCGAGCGCCGACGTCGGCTCGTCGAAGAGCAGCAGCTTCGGTTCGAGGGCGAGCGCGCGGGCGATGGCGACGCGCTGCTGCTGCCCGCCGGAGAGCTGCTTGGGGTAGGCGTTCGCCTTGTCGGCGAGCCCGACCTTGGCGAGCAGGGCCTCGGCGTCCGCGACGGCCTCCTTGCGCGGCCGCTTCAGCGCCGAGACGGGCGCCTCGACGATGTTCTCCAGGACGGTCAGATGCGGGAAGAGATTGAAGTTCTGGAAGACGAAGCCGATCTGGGTGCGCTGCTTGAGCACCTCGCGTTCGCGCAGCTCGTAGAGCTTGTCGCCGGAGCGCCGGTAGCCGACGAGCGCGCCGTCGACACTGATCCAGCCCTTGTCCACCTTCTCCAGGTGGTTGATGGCGCGCAGGAGCGTGGACTTGCCGGATCCTGAGGGCCCGAGGATGACGGTGACCTCACCCTTGCGCACCTCCAGATCGAGGCCCCGCAGGACTTCCAGAGACCCGAAAGACTTGTGCACGGACCGGAGTTCAACCATCGCGCTCATCGCGATGCCCCCTTAGAGAAGTGGCGTTCGACGTAGTGCTGGAGGACCGAGAGGGCGCTGGTGAGCAGGACGTACCAGGCGGTGGCGACCATCAGGAGCGGCACGACGCGGCCGTTGCGGCCGTAGATGACCTGCACCTGGTAGAAGAGTTCGCCGATCGCCATCACGGAGACGATCGATGTGCCCTTGAAGAGGGAGATGATCTCGTTGGCCGCGTTGGGCAGGATCGAGCGCATCGCCTGCGGCAGGATGATGCGGCGGATCTGCCGCAGCCGCGGGATGCCGAGCGCCGCCGCGGCCTCCAACTGGCCGCTGTCGACGGACAGTACGCCCGCGCGCACGATCTCGGCGGCGTACGCGGCCTGGTGCAGGGCGAGCCCGAGTACCGCCGCGCTCATCGCCCCGACCAGGCCCATCGTGTCGAAGGAGAAGAAGCCGGGCCCGAACGGGATCCCGAACTGCAACTCCTTGTAGAGATAGGCCAGGTTGAACCAGAACAGCAGCTGCACGATGAGCGGGATCGACCGGAACGCCCAGATGTAGGCGACGGCCACCGCCCTCAGGAAGGGGCTCACCGAGAGCCGCATGAAGGCGATCACGATGCCGAGGGCGAAGCCGAGGGCCGTGCCGTAGAAGGTGAGCTGAAGGGTGACCCAGACCGCCTTGAGGATCACGTCGGCGGTGAAGAACTCGGCGAACACCTCCCACTCCCAGCCGGAGTTGGTGGCGAGGCCGTGCACGAACTGGGCCACGAGGACGGCCGTCGCGACGACGGCGGCCCAGCGCCAGGGATGGCGCACGGGGACGACCTTCAGCGCGTCGTGATCGTCCTTTGCCAGGTCACTGGCCGGCTTGCGCTCCGTCACGCTCATCGGGTGCGCCCCGAACCGCGCGCGTAGTGCCGCTCCACGTAGTACTGGCCGATGCTCAGGAGCGAGGTGATCACGACGTACCAGATGGTGGCGACCAGGAGCAGCGGGATGACCTGGTAGGTGCGGTGGTAGACGAGCTGCACGGAGTACAGCAGGTCCTGCACCGCGATCACGCTGACGATCGACGTGCCCTTGAGCGTGCCGATCAGCATGTTCCCCGCGGGCGGCACGATGGAGCGCATGGCCTGCGGAAGGACGATCCGCCGCCATCTGCGCCACCGGCTGAGCCCGAGCGCCTGCGCGGCCTCGATCTGCCCGCGGTCGACGGAGAGGATGCCGCCGCGCACCACCTCGGCGGCGTACGCGGCCTCGTGCAGGGTGAGCCCGATGACGGCGATGGTGATCGGCCCGAGGAGGTTCACGGTCTTCACGCCGAAGAGGTACGGGTACAGCGCCCCGATGTTGAACCAGAACAGCAGCTGCACCAGGATCGGCATCGACCTGAAGAGCCACACATAGCCCCAGCTGACCCCGCGCAGAACGGGGTTGGAGGAGAGCCGCCCCATGGCGAGGATGGCGCCGAGCACGAAGCCGAGCACCATGACGACGGCGGTCAGCCAGAGCGTGAGCCACAGGCCGCGCAGCACGGACGCGGAGGTGAAGTAGTCGCCCACCACGTCCCACTGGAACGCGTCGTTGCGGACGACGGAATTGACGGCGAGCGCGAGGAGCACGAGGACCGCGGCGGCGGCCACCCACTGTCCGGCGCGGCGCTGCGGAACGATGCGCGGAACATCGGGTGGTGGGTCCTGAGGAGGGGCCGGTGCGGCTTTGGCGAGCGTGTCGGAAGACATGGGGAAGGCTCCGTGGTCATCGGAGATCTCCGGCGCACGACGGAACGCTCAACAGAACGTTCGGCGGGAGATCACACACGGGTGATGCCTTCACACGGACCGAGCCCCTCAGCACGATCCGCCTTGAGAGTACGGGGCGCTTTCGGCCCGCTGTCAAGGGTGTCCAGGATATGAGCAGTAGGTCTCACGGCAGTTGACGCGGAAACGGATGCCTGTTCCACTTGCCCCATGCATTCGCAGCAGTGGCTGGTCACGCGCTCCCACATCGACTTTGGTCGAGTGTGGTCGGCGTCGTGTTCGACGACTCTCTGAGCCGACCCCCTGCGCGCTGAGCCCTCTTTTTCCGTTCCTGGGTCTCTTCTGCCTCGCATCTCCCGTGCGCCGCATCTCTTGTGCGTCCGTGCGCCATTGACCTCGCCTTCACACGCGTACACCGCCGCCGCACCGTTCTGAGCGACGGCACCCCTCCCTCGCCGTACGTCCGCTTCGCCCTGCCCTGCTGCCTGATGGAGAGCGTCACGCCATGAGCAAGTCCCCGCATTCCCGTCGTTCCGCATATTCCCGTCATGTTCCGGCGGCCTTCGCCCTGCTCACCGCCGCCACGCTCACGCTCACCGCCTGCGGCTCCGGTGACTCCGCCGACACCACGGGCGGCGCGGCACCCGCGGGCAAGAGCGGCAAGATCCCCACGCAGGACGTGGTCTCCCCGGTCAAGAAGAACGCGGCGGCCGCGAAGCTCCTGCCTGCGGACGTACGCGAGCGGGGCACCCTCAGTCTCGCGACCTCCGTCGGCGGCAGCCCGCCCGGCAACACCTACCTGGAGGACGGCAAGACGATCGTCGGCCAGGACGCCGACTTCGCGGAGGCCGTCGCCAAGGCGCTCGGCCTGAAGCTGAAGCGCGAGGCCGCGAGCTTCGAGGCGATCCTGCCCGCCCTGGACAGCGGGAAGTACGACCTGGGCACCGGAAACTTCGGTGTGACCGAGGAACGGCGCAAGACCATCGACTTCGTCACGTACATCAACGACGGCCAGGGCTTCGCCGTCCGCGACGACAGCAAGCTCAAGAAGGTCACCGACTTCAAGCAGCTGTGCGGTCTGAACGTGGCGACCGGCGCGGGCACCACCTTCGAGGTCACCCTTGAGGACAACAAGCACGTGTGCGAGGACGCGGGCAAGAAGCCCTACAGCGTCAAGACGTACGCCGAGCAGAGCGCGATCTGGGGCTCGCTCCAGCAGGGCCGCAGCGACGTGGTGATGTCCACGATCAACGGTCTGCGCTACGCGGTCGACCAGCAGGAGGGGCTGAAGTTCCTCGGCGAGTACCACCGTCTCGACGTCGGCTTCGCCTTCAAAAAGGGCACGAGGCTGGCGCCCGCCTTCCAAGCAGCAGTGAACCAGTTGATTGAAGACGGCACATACGACCGCATCCTGAAGAAATGGGGTACCCGGGGCTCTGCGATCGAGGAGTCCCAGATCTCCCCGCCGGAGATCAAGGACTGACTGTGGGTCAGGGGTCCGCGCCCGAAGGGGCGCGGGGAACTGCGCGACCAGCCACGACGAGCCCGCAGACGAAAAGCAGACCCGCAAGTAGCTAGAGCCCGCAGTCGCAACACTGGCAGCACTCGCAGACACCGCAGCAGCCACAGTCGCCGCAGTTCGCGCAGCAGCCCTCGCGCTTCTTGCGGGACCAGGGGCCCTCGTACGAATCGGCGCAGCACAGCTTGCAGGTGCAGCAGAGCCCGACGGCGACCGCGCACCCCGCCCAGAACCCCCGCTTGCCCGGCTTCGGCGGCTGCGGCTCGGACCCGGGCCCGCCCCCGAATCCGCCCGGACCGCCAGGACCCCCTGGCCCGCCGGGCACCCCGCCTCCGTACGGATTGCCACCTCCGTACGGGGACTGCGGGCCGTACGGACCGCTGGAGGGAGGTCCGTACGGTCCGCTCTGATCGGGCAGACCACCCTGCGGCGGCCCGAAGGAACCGCCCTGATGGGCCGTCACTTCATGAGTGTGCCCGCAGGCGTCGGTCCCGAAGGCGCGGTCCACCGAACGCCCCAGCTCGTGCGCGAGCAGCATGTGGGCGAGCTTGCCGTCGGTGAATTCGACCTCGCGCAGTGCGAGGCGTATGCCGTGCAGCGCGTCATCGGCGAGGCGGCGGGCCTCCGCGAGGCCGGTGCCCGTGGCCGTCAGCGGGTTCCAGGCGCCCGACGCAGCGTCAGCTTCCTTGTCCTCCACGGCATCCAGGAGATGCGCGAGCCTGCCGAAGAGCCGCCCGGCCTCCGCGAGCGGCTCGGCGTTGTCCGGCCTGCCCGCGATGACGGCGGTGTGCGCGAAGGCCGCCGCGGTCGCGGTCTCGGTCGGCTCGGTGACCGTGAGCAGGGGGGTGCCGGGGCCCGCCAAGCCCTCGATGCCGACTTGCCGTTCGACGGCGTCGAGCAGGACCGCCGTGTCGAAGCCCACGTCGGCGCCGGTGCGCGCGCCCGCCCGGTCCCAGCTCCGTGCGACCTTGCGGGCGGCGGCGGCCACCGGCCTGCGCGCCAAGAGGCCGTCCCCGTCGACGACGTGGTCGCGCACCTTCGCGGACGCGAGCACCAGCGAGACCGCGGCGGCGAGCCGTGCGCCCTCGCCCTGCGCGACGGACGCGGTGCGCATGCCGCGCAGCGGGCAGGGGCCCGCGGTGCGGCGCCAGCCGGTGGACTGCTGGGCCTGAGCCTCCGTCAGAACCGAGATGATCAGGCCGTCGTAGTTGGTCACGACGCGGGCGAACTGTCCGTGATCACCGCGAAGCGCGAGGCAGAGTCCACACAGATGCGCCATCCACTGAGCCTTGAGTCCCTCGCCCAGACGATGGCTGCAGGGCCTGACAATTCCGAACATACGACTCCCCCGTGAGCCCGCTGACGATCAACTCGGGCATCGTATCGAGGGGTCCGTTCACCCGGACGCACCGGCCGTCACCCATACGCCGTGAAGAATCATATTTCACTCACTGTCAGCAGCCGTACACAGCAGACCCCTTGGGGAGCCACGTGTATCGGCGTGTTGACTCTGCACCAGTACCGTCACGAAAACCCCGCGCGGCGACTATCCACTTGGCGCACTATCCGCATCATGGACGAACATGGGGATGCGGAACGCAGAAAGCCCGCTGTGAGAGGAGGCGTCCATGGGATCGGTGCGCAAGGCGAGTGCCTGGCTTGGCCTCGTCGACGACAACAACAACGACGAGCGTTACTACGACGGATATGACGACGACGCGGCCGAGGGACCCGGCGATGCCTGGGTGACCGACCCGCGGGTGCGGGTGGTGGCCGAGGCCGCCGAGGAGGAAGGGCGCCGGATCGGGACCGTGACCCCGGACAGTTTCCGGGACGCGCGCGGCATCGGCGAGCTCTTCCGGGACGGCGTCCCGGTCATCATCAACCTCACATCGATGGAGCCCGGCGACGCCAAGCGCGTCGTGGACTTCGCGGCAGGCCTGACCTTCGGCCTGCGTGGCTCCATCGAGCGCGTGGCGACGCGGGTCTTCCTGCTGACCCCCGCCGACACGCACATCGTCAACGGGGAGGCCACGAGCCGTCCGACGGACGGCTTCTTCAACCAGAGCTAGCGGGCGAGGCCGCTCACCGGAACGCGTCAAGGCCGGTGAGCGCCTTGCCCAACACGAGCTGATGCATCTCGACGGTGCCCTCATAGGTGAGCACCGATTCGAGGTTCGTCGCATGCCGCATGACGGGGTACTCGAGCGAGATCCCGTTCGCGCCCAGGATCGTCCGGGACGTGCGGCAGATCTCGATCGCTTCTCGTACGTTGTTGAGCTTGCCGAAGCTGACCTGTTCGGGACGGAGCCTGCCCGCGTCCAGACGCCGGCCGAGGTGGTGCGCGAGCAGGATGCCCTTGTGCAGCTCGACCGCCATGTCGGCGAGCTTGGCCTGGGTGAGCTGGAAGCCGCCGATGGGCCTGCCGAACTGCTCGCGGGTCTTGGAGTACTCGACGGCTGCCTCGAAGGAGGAGCGGGCGGCGCCCATGGCTCCCCAGACGATGCCGTAGCGCGCGTGGGAGAGACAGCTCAGGGGACCCTTGAGCCCGGTGACCTCGGGAAGCACGGCGTCGGCGGGGAGCCGTACCTCGTCCATCACCAGCTCACTGGTGACGCTCGCGCGCAGCGACCACTTGTGCTTGATCTCGGGCGCCGAGAAGCCGGGGGTCTCGGTGGGGACGACGAAGCCGCGGATCCCCTCGTCGGTCTGCGCCCAGACGACGGCGACACCGGCCACCGACCCGTTGGTGATCCACATCTTGCGTCCGGTGAGCACCCAGTCGGTGCCGTCCTTCTTCGCGTGCGTACGCATGCCCGCCGGGTCGGAGCCGTGGTCGGGCTCAGTGAGCCCGAAGCAGCCGATGATCTCGCCCGCGGCCATGCCGGGCAGCCAGCGCTGCTTCTGCTCCTCGGAGCCGAAGCGGTGGATGGCGTACATGGCGAGGGAGCCCTGCACGGAGACGAGCGAGCGAATGCCGGAGTCGGCGGCCTCCAGCTCCAGACAGGCGAGCCCGTACTGGACGGAGCTCGCTCCGGCGCAGCCGTAGCCCTCCAGGGACATGCCGAGCGCGCCGATCGAGCCGAGCTCACGGGCAAGATCACGGATGCCGGGCAGTTCGCCCTTCTCGTACCAGTCGGCGATGTGCGGCAGGACGCGGTCGGCCGCCCAGGTGCGGACGGTCTCCCGGATCGCGAGGTCCTCCGGCTCCAGGAGGTCGTCGATGCCGAGGGGATCGGTGGGGTCGAAGGGCGGCAGGGGGGTGCGGCTGCGTGCGGACATCTCGGGCCTCCGGCGGCGCAAAAACTAGCAGTGGTAGTTACTTACGGCTCGCGCCGACGTTACGACGCGGGGTCGCGCACGTCCAGAGTCGCCCGGTGCGTCCGCGTCAGCGGACGGATTCCGCAGGAACTCCCGCCTCGTCCCGGGGCGCCGGAATCCCCTGCTCGGGCCGCTCCCCCTGCGTCCCGCATTCCATCGTCCGCGGCAGCTTCAGCGCCATCAGCGCCCCGAGCAGCAGCAGCCCCGCGCTGACCAGCAAGGTCACATGCAGCCCATGCACGAAGGACTCGCGCGCGGCGCTGCGCAACGCGTTGCCCGCGGCGCCGCCGAGCCCCGAAGCGACTTGGTACGCCTCACCGAGCGAGTGACTGGCGGCGGCGCTCTCCTTGGCGGGAACGCCCTGCACTGACGAGAGGCCCGGCGCGTACGCCGCGTTCATGACGCTGCCGAGCAGTGCGATGCCGATACCGGCGCCCAGCTGGTACGAGGTCTCGCCGATCGCGGCGGCGCCGCCCGCCTGCGACGGGGGCGCCTCGCTGAGCATCGACTCGTACGAACCGAAGAGCGTGAGCTGCAGGCCGAGGCCGAGGAGCACGAAGCTGGTGATCAGGAGCGAGTCGTTGGCCCGCTCACCAAGCCCGGTGAGCATCAACACGGCCACGGCGGTGAGGGTGAAGCCGAAGGCGACCATCGTGCGCGGGCCGAAGCGGTGAAGCACCTTCGATCCGGCGAGGCCCGCGGCCATCGCGGCGACGGTGAGCGGCACGAGCCGCATACCGGTCTCCAGCGGGGAGAGGCCGAGCACCAGTTGCAGATACTGCGCGGCGACCAGTTCGAGGCCCACCAGGGCGAGCATCGCGAGCACGATGCAGCCGAGCGAGGTGCTGAACGCGGGCCGCGCGAACATCGACAGATCGATGAGCGGGAACTTGCGCCGCCGCTGCCTGCGGACGAAGCCGATGAGGAGGAGCCCGCCCAGGAAGAACGAGAGGAGCGTCGTCATGCCGAACGGCGACTCTCCGCCACCGGCCCGCTTCACCGCGAACACGAGGCCGAAGAGACCGCCCGCGGCCATCAGCGCGCCGACCACGTCCCACGGCCCGTCGCGGTCGCCCGTCGACTCGGGAAGCAGCAGGCGCCCGATGGGCAGGCTGACCAGCATCAGCGGGATGTTTATCAGGAAGACCGAGCCCCACCAGAAGTGCTCGAGCAGGAAGCCGCCGAGCAGCGGTCCGCCCGCCGCGCCGATTCCGGCCACCGCGCTCCACACACCGATGGCGACGGCCCGCTCACGCCGGTCGGGGAAGACCTGGCGCAGGATCGAGAGGGTCGCGGGCATGATCATCGCGCCGCCGACGCCGAGCAGGGCGCGGGCCGCGATCAGGACCTGGGCGTTGTCCGCCATGGCCGCCACGGCCGATGCCACGCCGAAGAGGGCGTAGCCGAGCAGCAGCACACGTCTGCGGCCCACCCGGTCACCGAGGGTGCCGAAGAGGATGAGCAGCGAGGCGCAGACCAGTGGGTAGACGTCCACGATCCACAGCAGCTCGATGCCGCCTGGCTTCAGGTCTTCGGTGACGGCGGGCACCGCCACATGCAGAACGGTGGCGTCGACGGCGACGAGCAACAGGCTTACGCAGAGAACGACGAGCACCAGCCAGCGGTTGGCGCCGCCCTGCGACCCGGGTACCCGACGGCCGGAAGGAGCGGTGGCCGTGGTTGAACCCGACATGTGCGATACCTCCCAGTGATCCCTCGCATCGGCGGCCCCGCGGGACGTGATCTCCCAGCTGGCGGCAACGAAAGGCGAGTGAGCCGTCAGAGTACGCGAGTTCACGGCTGTGGCGCGTGGCGGACCTCTCACGGTTGAGCGCAGAAGGTGTGGCGTACGCCACGCTGCCCACGCATGGACCACGCACCCGAGCGGGCAGCCGGTTCCCGCCTGTGCCGATAATCGAGCCCGTGACCGACCTGGAACAACGCCTGCCACCGCCCTCCTACGGCGCCCGTGCGGGCGCCGCGCTGCGCCGTGCGGCGCCCGCGCTCCTCGCCTACATGGGGGTGCGCGCCCTGGGGCTCGCGGTGCTCGCGGTGTGGAGCGCGGCGGCGGGCAAGAGCCCGCACACGCTCCTCACGGCCCGCTGGGACTCGCTCTGGTACACCCGCGTCGCCGAGCACGGCTACGGCTGGGAGGTGCGGCTCCCGGACGGCAGCGTCCACTCGAACCTCGCGTTCTTCCCGCTGCTGCCCTGGCTGGAGCGGCTCGTCTCGGCGATCAGCCCCCTTTCGTACGCCGACGCGGGCCTGGTGGTGAGCTGGCTCGCCTCGCTCTGCGCCGCCGCCGGGATCTTCGCGATCGCCGATCACCTCTACGGGCGCCGCGCGGGAATCTGCGCGGTCGCGCTGTGGGCGGTCCTGCCCGTGGGGATCGTGCAGTCGATGGCGTACAGCGAGTCGCTCTTCACGGCGCTCGCGGCCTGGTCCCTGTACGCGGTGCTCACCGGCCGCTGGGTGTGGGCGGGCCTGCTCGCCTCCTGCGCGGGCCTGACCCGCCCCGTGGGCGCCGCGGTCGTCGCGGCGCTCTGGGTGACGGCGGCCGTCCATATCCACCGGGAGCGGCAGGCCGGGTGGCGCATGATCCTCGGCGCGGTCCTGGCCCCGCTCGGCGCCGCGGGCTACGTCCTGTGGGTCGGCCACCGCACCGGCGACGGCCTCCTCGGCTATCTCGACGTCCAGGCCGGCTGGGGCAACGGCTTCGACTTCGGCTACGCCTTCGCCCGCTTCATCGGTGACAAGTTCACCGCCTTCCCCGCGGCCCTGGCGGGGGTCGGCCTGATCGTCGGGGTCGCCCTGGTGATCTGGCTGTACGTCATCGGCGTACGCGGGAGGCAGCCGCTGCCACTGCTCGTCTACAGCGGGATCGTCGTGGCGCTCGCCCTGTGCGCGGCGGGCTATTTCGGCTCGAAGCCGCGCCTCCTGCTGCCCGCCTTCCCGCTGCTCCTGCCCCTCGCTGTGGCACTCGCCCGGCTGCGTTCGTCCAGGTCGGCGATGGTGCTCGGGGGTGTGGCCGCGGCGAGCGCGGTGTACGGGGCGTTCTGGCTGAACGGCTCGGGTCCGCCATGATCATTTACGGGCCCCGGTGAGCGCGGGGGAAATTCCACACCAGGTCACGGTGAACGAATTCATAAGCGCCATAAAACCGTCTCACTAATGATCAACAAATTAAGTAAGGGGCTCTCGGTCGAATAGGGAATCCGCAGGAATAAACCTCCGCCTGAGAGGAATGCCACATCACATCGTCATCACAAAGCCACTGATTCGGCCTAGTCACGCACTCACTCGCTGTAACGTCGATTGGGTGCGTACCGAACGAAACCTCACCCGTCTGGATCGGGTCTTCGCCCGTCTCGACCGTGAGCCGGAACGACCGGCCGGCCTCGATGTACCGAGGATGAGCAGGCACCGGATCGTGCTCTTCAGCGCGACCCTGGCCTTCTACCTCGCCATCGTCGTCGCCGTGCTTGCCACGTCCTGGCTCGTGCGGTTCGACTGGCAGGTCATGTTCTTCCGGCCCTACCAGCAGTGGCCCGAGATCCACGCCTTCCTCGACTACTGGGTGGTCCTCGGCCAGCGCGGCCCGACCGCCGTGATGGTCGCGGCCTGGCTGGGCTGGCGCTCCTGGCGTCAGCACACCATCCGCCCGCTCCTGACCTTCGGCGCGGCCCTGCTGCTCCTGAACGTCACGGTCGGCGCCGCCAAGATCGGCATGGGCCGCCTCGGCCCGCACTACGCCACCACGATCGGCGCCAACGAGATGTGGCTCGGCGGCGATATATTCCCCTCCGGTCACACCGCCAATGCCGTGGTGACCTGGGGAATCCTGGCCTACATGGCCTCCACCCCGCGCACCCGCCGCTACCTCTCGGCGCTCTCGGCCGTGGTCTCCCTCAGCGTCGGCCTGACCACCGTGTACCTCGGCACTCACTGGCTGAGCGACGTCTTCCTCGGCTGGGCCGCGGGTCTGCTGGTCCTACTCGCGCTGCCCTGGGTGGAGCCGCTGCTCACCTGGGTCGAAGGCTGGATCTTCAGCCTGCGTGACCTCTGGCGCGACCGCCGCGCAGGAGCCGGCGTCCCGGCCCCTGTCGCCCCGGTCCCCGCGATGTCGCCACGGCCCGCCGCCGTACCGGCCGACGAGCCCCAGGTCCGCGAGCCGGTCGGCGCCGCGCGCCCCGCCCGCGCCCCGGCCTACCTCGCGCCAGGACCGCACACACCGCGCTCCGAGCGCAGCCCGGTCACCCCGGCGGGCAGCCGCCGCCCGCCGCACTCCGAGCGCGCCTCACGCGCCGCCACGCCGGCCCGCCCGGTGGCGGGCGGCTAGCCCCGAGACAGCGGGGGTCGGTACGCACAACCCATCCCCCGCATCACGAAAGGCCCCGGTTCCGCTCAGGAACCGGGGCCTTTCGCCTGTCTGCTGCTTGCCTGTCTGGTGCTCGCCGGACTGGACTTCGCCGTACGTCGCCGGGGGCTCGGTCAGCCCTTCCAGCAGCGGATCACGACGCCTTCCTTGACCTCGAAGTTGAGCCGCCCCGCGAGGTACTCCATGGTGATGATCGTGCCGGGCGGCAACGACCTGACAGGGGACCAGCCGCGCTCACGGGCCTGCTGCTCGGCGCCCTCGGCCGCGAGGCCGACGTAGGCGTCCAAAGTGTCCTGGGGTTCGGCGGGAGGGGTCGGAATAGGTGCCATGGCCGCCACGTTAGGCGGCGTGGCCCGACCGGGGGAAGGCCGTAGCCGGACACCATGGGTCACCGGTCCCTCTCCGGTCACGCTTTTGTCACAGGATCACGACGCCCGTTTCCTCTTAACTCCGTCACACGTACGGGCGGTTCCGGAGTTGTTCCGACGTGATTCCTGTATTTACCGCGAGCCCTTCGGCGGCGACCGGAAACGACCGTATTCGCCCGGCCGAAAGGCGGGCCGGACACCTTTGCGCGCCCCCGCAATTCCCGAATCCTGGATGCTCCGGGGGATGTGACGCCGCATAAGGAATTCATGGTTCCAGCACAGCGGGCTCGTACGCCCCCTGTCGGAGTCAGGGTGACGCGAGCATCATGGCCCCGGCTGGCAGGCCCACGGTGCGCGACGGCGAAGGGGCGGGCGTATGGGGACCGAGACCGAGGCACCACAGGCGCGACCCGTCCGGCAGAAGAGCCCGGGCCGGATACTCGTGGACTGGCTGACGACCACCGACCACAAGAAGATCGGTCACCTGTACCTGATCACGGCCTTCGCGTTCTTCCTCGCCGCGGGCCTGATGGCCATGCTGATGCGGGCCGAGCTCGCCCGCCCCGGGCTGCAGCTGATGTCGAACACCCAGTTCAACCAGATGTTCACCATGCACGGCACGATCATGCTGCTGCTCTTCGCGACGCCGACCTTCGCGGGCTTCGCCAACGAGATCATGCCGCTGCAGATCGGCGCGCCCGACGTCGCCTTCCCGCGGCTCAACATGCTCTCGTACTGGCTGTTCCTCTTCGGCGGCCTGATGGTGCTCGGCTCGCTCATGGTGCCCGGCGGCCCGGCCGACTTCGGCTGGTTCGCCTACGCGCCCCTCAACAGCATGGAGCGCTCGCCGGGGGTCGGCGCCGACCTGTGGATCATGGGGCTCGCGCTCTCCGGGTTCGGCACGATCCTCGGCTCGGTGAACTTCCTGACGACCATCATCGGGATGCGCGCGCCCGGGATGACGATGTTCCGGATGCCCGTCTTCACCTGGAACGTCCTTTTCACCTCGATCCTGGTCCTGCTCGCGTTCCCCGTGCTCGCCGCCGCACTGCTCGTCCTGGAGGCGGACCGGCGCTTCGGATCCATGGTCTTCGCCCCGGAGAACGGCGGTGCGCTGCTGTGGCAGCACCTCTTCTGGTTCTTCGGGCATCCGGAGGTCTACATCATCGCGCTGCCGTTCTTCGGGATCATCTCCGAGATCATCCCGGTGTTCAGCAGGAAGCCGATCTTCGGCTATCTGCCCCTGATCGGCGCGACGATGGCCATCACCGGGCTCTCGGTCGTCGTCTGGGCGCACCACATGTTCGCGACGGGCGCGGTGCTCCTGCCCTTCTTCTCCTTCATGTCCTTCCTCATCGCGATCCCCACGGGCGTGAAGTTCTTCAACTGGACGGGGACGATGCTCAAGGGCTCGCTGTCGTTCGAGACACCGATGCTGTGGGCGATCGGCTTCCTGGTGAGCTTCCTCTTCGGCGGGCTCACCGGCGTCATCCTGGCCTCGCCACCGCTCGACTTCCACGTCACCGACTCGTACTTCGTGGTGGCGCACTTCCACTACGTCGTGTTCGGCACCGTCGTCTTCGCGACCTTCGGCGGCTTCTACTTCTGGTGGCCGAAGCTCACCGGGAAGATGCTCGACGAACGGCTCGGCAAGATCCACTTCTGGACGCTCTTCGTCGGCTTCCACGTGACGTTCCTCGTCCAGCACTGGCTCGGCGCGGAAGGCATGCCACGGCGGTACGCGGACTATCTGGCGGCGGACGGCTTCACGGTGCTCAACACCATCTCGTCCATCGGGGCGTTCCTGCTCGGGCTGTCCACGCTGCCGTTCCTCTACAACATCTGGAAGACCGCCAAGTACGGCAAGAAGGTCGACGTCGACGACCCCTGGGGCTTCGGCCGCTCCCTGGAGTGGGCCACCGCCTGCCCGGCGCCGCGCCACAACTTCGTCACGCTGCCCCGGATCCGCTCCGAGTCCCCGGCGTTCGATCTGCACCATCCCGAGTACGCGGCGTTCCAGCCGCCGGGGACACAGAATCCGGATCCGCAGACCGAACACCCCGGTCCAGGGCCCGGCTCAGGAGGTCCCGCGCCGAGCTGAGCCGCTCGGTGAAGTCCGCGGGCTCGACCACCTCGAACTCGAAGCCCATGAGCAGCACATGGATCACCATGACGTCCAGGCTCATGGCGCCCGTGCGCAACAGACAGCTGTGCTCGGTCTCGGCCTCAAGAGTGCCGTCGGACGGGGTGACCCGCTGGGCCGCCTCCTCCAGGGGCACCAGGAGCCGGAACACCGCCTGGGCGGCGTACGCGCGCGTGGAGACGCCCTTGGAGACATAGGCGGCGAGATCGTCGGCGGGCGGGGTGCGGGGGTCGAAGCGCGGTCCGTGCGGCGGCGTCGGTGTGATGCGGTCCGCGCGGAACGTCCGCCAGTCGTCGCGTTCGACGTCCCAGGCGACCAGGTACCAGCGGCGCTCGGTGCAGACGAGGCGGTGCGGTTCGACGGTGCGCCGGGTCGAACTGCCGCCGTGGTCGCGGTAGTCGAAGCGCAGGCGCTCCGAGTCCCGGCAGGCGTGGGCGAGCTCGGTCAGGACCGAGGGGTCCACGGCGTGCTGCCGCGGGGCCTGAAGCATCGGCACGGTGAACGCCGTCAGCGCGCCGACCCGGCGCCGCAGCCTGCTCGGCAGGACCTGCTCCAGCTTGGCCAGGGCGCGTACGGAGGTCTCGCCGATGCCCTCGATGCCCTGTCCGGCCGCGGTGCGCAGACCGACGGCCACCGCTACCGCCTCGTCGTCGTCCAGGAGCAGCGGCGGCAACTCGGCGCCCGCGCCCAGCTGGTACCCGCCGCCCGTGCCGGGGCTCGCGTTGACGGGGTAGCCGAGCTCGCGGAGCCGGTCCACGTCACGCCGCACGGTGCGCGGAGTGACGCCGAGCCGCCCTGCCAGGTCCGCGCCCGACCAGTCGCGGTGGGCCTGCAGGAGCGAGAGCAGGCGGAGCAGTCGTGCGGAGGTCTCCAACATGGAGCCGATTGTGCCCGGCGTCGCGGACAGCCACGGTCCGCGATGGCGTCAGTCCCCTACGACATCGGCTACGACATCGGCCGCGATCGTGTCCGTCTCGCGGATCCGGACCGAGAGGTCGTTGTCGTTCGTGTAGTACGCCCCCGCGTCCAGCGGGCCGTGCGCCGCGGTGTCGAGCCGCACCGACGGGTAGGTGAAGATCTGCTTCTTGTCCGGCACGTCGTCCAGGAGCCGGGCGAGCCGGATCCGCGGCCCGCTCTCCCCCGCGGGGCGCAGCCAGAGGTCCCAGGGGCCCGGGCCGCTCTCGGCCAGCACGTCGCAGTGCAGGTCGAAGCTGAACTCCACGCCGTCGGTCTTCAGTTCGTAGCGCTCGATGCGCTCGGGCTCGGCACGGAGGGACGCCTCGGCGTATGCGGCGCCGGTCAGCGCGGTGCCGTACACGCGGCCCTGCGCGCTCACCGAGGTGCCGGCGATCTTCAGCTCGCCGATCTCCGCGTGCGGGGCGCGCAGCCAGCTGCGTACGGAGAGGTTGCCCTGCTTGGTCGCGTACGGAATGCGGACGGCGATGTAGCCGCGGGCCCCGCTGGGGGCGCGGTCGACGAGGGAGCGCAGGTCGTTGACGCCGGGTGCGAGGCGGCGCGGTGTGCCGCCCCCGACCTCCGCGTAGGCGTTCCAGCGTCCCTCGGCCAGCTCGACGCTGCTGGGCAGCGCGGCCCGCAGCCTGCCGTCGGCGGCCGGGGACAGCGGCAGGCGCACGTCCTCATCGGTGGAAGCGGCGTCGCGGCGGCGCAGCAGCAGGTAGGCGGAGCCCTCGCCACCGGGGTCGGTGACGTCGAAGGTGAGACCGCCCGCGGAATCGGCGATGCAGTCGGCGCGCGGTGCCGCGGGAACGTCCTGATCGGCACCGGTGTCGCAGGGCGGAGAGGCGTCCGGGGTGGCCAAGGCCGTCATGCGGTGAATCCTTTCGTCTGTATGCCGCTGGTCGGTACCCCATGTCCGATGTCCCGTACTGCGTACGCGCCGCCGAGCAGCGCGCCTCGGGTGCGGTGCAGTGAGCCGCGCATCCGGCCGCCGAAGGAGCTGCCGCGGGCGAGCATCCCGGTGAACATCGCGTCGTAGCGCTCGGCGATGCGGGCCGGGTCGAAGCGCTCGGAGTCCTGGAGGGCGGCGCCCGCCATCCGCCGGCGCAGTGTGTCGTTGTTGATCAGTTCGAGCAGTCCGCCCGCGATGGCGTCGGGGTTGCCGACCTCGACGAGGCGTCCGTCGACACCGTTGTCGATGATCTCGCCGGGCCCGTGCGGGCAGTCGGTGGCGACGACGGGCAGTCCGCAGCGCATGGCCTCGACGATCGTCATGCCGAAGGACTCCAGGCTGGAGGTGACGGCCGCGATGGAGCCCTTGGCCCACTCGGGCTCGATGGGGTGGGCGGGCCCCATCAAGAAGACGTGGTTGTAGAGGCCGAGCTCATCGATCAGGGCGCGCAGCTTGTCCTTCTGCTTGCCGCCGCCGTATATCCGAAGGCGCCAGTCGGGGCGCTCGGCGCGCACCTGGTCGAAGGCCCGTATCAGCAGGTCGTACCGCTTGACGGGGGCGAGGCGCCCCGCCGCGACGACCCACTTCTGGTTGCCGTCGGCGGGCTCGATGCCGGGCGCGGGCACGGGGTTGGGCACGGCCTGGATGTGGACGCCGGGCAGTCGCATCATGCGGCGGTAGGCGCGGGCGTCGGCCTCGGTCGTCGTGGTCAGGACGTCGAGGCGGGGATAGACGCTGCGCAGCTGACGGCGCAGTTCCTTGGAGTGGCTGTCGAGCGTGAGGTGCTCCTGGCCGACCCGCAGCGGGCCGCGCGCCGCCTCACGGGCGATGTGCACGTTCAGGCCGGGCCGCGTACCGACCACCACATCGGAGCTGAGCGAGGAGAGGTGCGCGGCGATGCGCCGGTCGGTGAGGGCGTTGTACTGGCCGTAGCGGCCTTCCGCACCGGGGAACGTCCGGGCGGGCCGCAGGGCGTCGGCGCTCTCCCCCTCGTAGCCGGGGCTGTCCTTACGCATGTCGACAAGGTGACTGAGCCTGACGCGGGAGTCAGGGGAGAAAACGGGCTCGTCACGGTGCCGGAAGACGGAGACGATCTCGACGTCGTGTTGCTCGGCGAGAGTGTTCGCCAAGTTGTACGTCGTCCGGATCGTCCCGCCGATTCCGTACGCGTTATGAATAAGGAAAGAGATGTGCATGCGTCCCCGTATCCCACGCTTCCCCGCGGACAGTCCCTCTCGTCCGCCTACCGCAGGGTTAGACGGGGATTACGGGAACAGGGTTGGGTTTCATCATCATCTTGTTCCTCAAGAGTTGCGCCATCGGTATCGCGCTTCGGGAACTTTCCTGCTTGGTCTACACATCATGGCTGGTAGGAGAGCTGCGGTACGTCGAAGCAGTTCTTGGCCATGTCTCCCTGTGTGACCCACCCCTCACCGTCCTTCCAGCGGGCCACCGACACACAGGTCATACGGGTCTCCGGCGGATCGGCCCGTTCTTCGTACGTCACCGGAAGCAGCAGCCCTTGGGCGGTGTACGACTTACCCCGGTTCATGAAGCGGTCGACGCACGCGCGCGTGACGTCCCCCCGGCACGACTTCGCCGCGTCCGTGAACCACATGGCGGCGGCCCAGCCCTCGAGCTGCCACTGGGAGAGACCCTTGTGCCCCTTCATGGCGTCGCGGAAATCGCGTACGGCCGGATGGTCCGTGTCCTCGTAGTTGCGGCTCGCGCCCGTGACCCACAGGGCGTTGCGGCAGCGCGGTGCGTCCTTGTAGTCGTCGGCCACGGAGGAGGTCCAGTTCTGGACGTTGGTGACCTTGGCGGTCACCTTCGCCCCCACCGCGTCCATGGCCTCGCACAGCTTGGCGTTGCCGTGGGTGTCCAGCGCGTCGAAGACCAGGTCGGCGCCCTGCTCCTTCAGGTCGGCCGCCGCCGCGCGGAAATTGGGCAGCGCGAAGTCGACCTGCTCGGTGACCACCTTGTAGCCCTCGGCCTTCAGGCCCCGGGTGACGAGACGGGCGTACGCGGCGGATGCGGCCTGGTTGTAGGAGACGACGGCCGCTGTCCGCGCCCCCTGCTCCCGCTTGAAGTAGCGGTAGACCTCGGTCCCGCCGATCAGCTTGCCGCCCCAGCCGGGCTTACCGTTCCGTGGGGCGAGGCTGCCGTAGATCCCGTAGAGATGCGGATAGGTGTCGTACGCGGACCCGATCGGCTGCCCGCCGACATCGGGCACGCGCGCGCGGGAGACGCGGGAGGCCCCCGCGTAGTCGAGGGAGCTGGTCGCGACGAGCGCGACGACGCGCTCCTCCTCGACCAGCTTGTGCACGCATTCGTTGTTGCCGACGCCGCTGCCGCCGTCGTCACACGTACGCACCTCGACCTTGCGCCCGTCGATCCCGCCCCGCGCGTTCAGCCGCTCGAAGTACGCCTTGGCCCCGTCCCGCGGCCCGGTGAACGCGGAGCCGCCGACGGGGCTCGTCGCACTGGTGATGATGCCGACCCGGATCGGCGCCCCCGCCGGGGCGGGCGCCGTGCTCCTGCCCCCGCGCCCCTCGAAGTCGCTCTCGGGGAGCCGGCTGCCGCACCCCGCCACCGCCACGAGCAGCGCGGCTACGGCAAGGGCCTCAACAGCCCGGACCGGGCGACTCATTGCCGCTCAGCTTCACCAGTGCGCAGAGAGTCTTGACGGACACCTTCCAGGTGTCGTCCTGGTTGACGGAGGTGCCCGAGGCGTCGGGCAGCGCGGTGGCGCCCTTCAGAGTCAGCGCGTACGTCACGTCCGCCTCGGTCGCCGATGTGAATCCGACCTTGTCGACCTGGGCGCCCACCTGCTTGCCGCGCTCGTCACCGCTGAAGCTCTTGAGGACGGCGCGCATCTTGGGCCCGTTCTCGAGAACGGCCTCCTTCTCCTTCATGGAGACGGCGGGATCGAAGAACTTCTCCCAGTTCTTCTTGACCTGTTTCTCGGCCACCGCCGGATCCGTGGGCGCGCTGCCAGTCGTAGTAGCGGTCGCGGTCGCGTCGTCCGAGGGAACGTCCTTGGTCGACTTGGCGGCGGACGGCTTCGGCGGATCGCTCTCGCCGCCCCCGCCGCTGTCATCACCGCATGCCACGGCGGCCGGAGCGACGAGCAGGACCGCGGCAGCCGCCATAGCCGCGCTCCGCACCCTTCCCCGCTTGAGATCGCTCCCCCGCCTGCGCCTTGTCCAGAGAACCATCTGGTTCACCGCCGGGTATCGGCCGAGCCGTCGGGCCCGGAGCTTTCAGGGTCAGCTTCCAGAAGGCATAGTGCAATCCATTGACTGACATGGACAGCCCATCGACGTGACTGACGTGTTCCAGGGGGCCCATATGCGGGCGGCTCGACCGGATCAGACAGCTCGTTCGGCTCGGCTCAGCGCCGTGCGCCCCGTTCTCTGGGCGGCCTTCGCCGCCCTCGCCACCGGTGCGGTGCTCTGCGTGATCGGCTGGTACGGCATGTCCGGGGAACGCTTCGCCGAGCGGCAGCTCCCGTATCTGGCGTCGTGCACGGTGCCGGGAGCGGCACTGATCATCGCCGGTGCCGTGCTCTTCGCCCACGGCAGGAGCGCCCTGGCCACGGCCCGCGTGGAGGAGCTGTACGAGCTTTTGGTGACGGCGGGCACGCCTCCCGCCACCACGAAGGGGCGAGAGGCCCCGGTGGCGACCAGCGGCGACGTCCTGATGATCCCGGGCGGGACCCTCTGGCACCGGGCGGACTGCCCCCTGGTGGCGGGGAAACCGGAGGCGGTCCCCGCGGACGCCCACATCCTCGCGACCGGCGACCTGAGCCCGTGCCCCATCTGCGATCCGCAGCCGTCCCCCACGTCCTCCAGCACCCCGGCACCGGAGCGATGACCCGGTGGCCTCCCTGAGCTACGACCTGACCCTTGCCGGGCTCGCGGTCGGCAGCGCGGCCGCCCTCACCGGCATCGGCCTGATCGTCACGTACCGCGCGACCGGTGTCCTGAACTTCACGCACGGCGCGATCGCGATGATCTGCGCGTACGTTCTGCGCCAGCTGACGGTGGAGTGGCACTGGCCCCTGCCCCTCGCCACGGCGCTCACGCTCCTTCTCGTCGCCCCGTCCATCGGCCTGCTCCTGGAGAAGGCGGTTTTCCGCCCCTTGTCGATCCTGGGCGGCGACCCGGCCCAGACCTTGGTGGCGTCCATCGGCGTCTTCATCCTCCTGGTCGGAGGCGCCGCGCTGATCTGGGGCCCCGGAGCGAGGGCGGACGCCCCGACCCTCGTACCGGCGGACCCCTGGGCCCAGTTGGCGGTGACGGCCGCCCTCGCCGCCTCGGTCTGGGCGGTCACCCGCTGGACCCGCTTCGGCAACCGGCTTCGGGCCGTGGTCGACAATCGGCCCCTCGCCGTCCTGAGCGGGATCGACGCGGACCGGGTGGCGTCGGCGGGCTGGGCGTTCGGCGCGTTCACGGCCGGCCTCACGGGCGTGCTGCTCGCCCCCTTCGTACGTCTCGACCCGTACGGTATGCCGCTCCTGGTCATGGAGGTGGTGGCGGTCGCGGTGGCTGCGCGCATGCGGAGCCTGTCCGTCGCGGTGGTGGTGGCGCTCGGACTCGGCGTGGCCCAGAGCCAGTTGACCCGGCTGCACCCATCAGGCTGGGCGGAACCCCTCCTCCAGGCGGTGGGGGCCAACCTCTTCGTGGTGGCCCTGCTGATCGCGGCCCTCGTACTCCCCGGCATCGGCTCGCAGAACACGCTCCCGCGCACGGCGACGGCGCGCGTCCCGACTCCACCGGGCGCGTGGATCGTGGCGGCGGTCCTCTTCCTCATACCCCTTGGCTTCGCGGGCTCGGACCTGACCACCTCGGTCCAGGTCCCGGCCTTGGCCGTCATCCTCCTCTCGCTGGTGATCGTCACCGGCAGAGGCGGCCAGATCTCCCTCGGCCAGGCGGCGTACGCGGGTCTCGGCGCGCTCTTCACGGCGCTCCTGACGGCGGGCCGCTTCCCGGGCCTGCCCGAACTCCCCCACCTCCCCGCCCTGGCCGTGGCCGTCCTGCTCGTGGCGCCCCTCGGCCTCCTCACCGGCTGGCCCGCGATTCGCCGCCGCGGCCTCGCGCTCGCCCTGGCGACGTTCGCGGTCGGCGTCGGCGTCAGCCGCTTCGTCTTCGCCCAGCCGTACGCGACGTCGGGCCTCGCCCTGGACCGCCCGGCGGGCTTCGACAGCGACCGCGCGTACTACGTCCTGGAACTGGTCCTGCTCGCGGCGGCGTTGCTCTTCGCGATCAGCATGCGCCGGGGCCGCATGGGGCGTGCGCTGGCCGCGATGCGGGACCACGAGGCGGGGGCGAGCGCGGCGGGGGTGCCGGTGCGCAGCCTGAAGCTCACGGCCTTCGTGGCCGGGGCGGCGCTCGCCGCGCTGGGCGGCGGGATGCTGGGCATGGGCCTACGGGCCTTCGACCCCGGCGCGTACGACCCGGTGCGCGGGCTCCTCTGGTTCGCGGCGGTGGTGGTCCTCGGCGCGGACAGCTTGCTGGGCTCGCTGGTCGCGGCGGCGCTCCTGGTGGGCCTGGACGCGGGCACGCGGGGTGGCGTGGCCGCGGCGGTGATCGGTGTCCTCGCGGTGCTGGTGGGGCGCTTTCCGGGAGGCCCGTACGAGGCACTGCGTGCGGCTACCGCGAGGCTGAACAGGCGTCCTTCCCTGACGCCACTGGGGAGGCGGACCCGCGCTGCCCTGACCGCTCCTCCCCACCCACCCACCCGATTGCCCGGCGTCGACCCCGCTGACGATGAGCGCACGGGAGCAAGTCGCGCCGGGCCGGAGCACGGTTCGCGGCGCTCCGGATCCGAAGCAGCCACGCGCCCGGCGGCGGATGGCGAGGACGGACATACCGAGGCGGCCCCGCCCCCGGACAGGTCCCACCGCGCGGCCCCGCGCCTACTGACGGCCCACGGGATCACCGCCGCCTACGACGGCTTCACCGCCCTGGACCGGGTGGATCTCTCCGTACCGCCCGGCCACATCACCGCCGTAGTAGGACCCAACGGCGCAGGCAAGAGCACCCTCTTCCACTGCCTGGCAGGCACTCTGCGCCCCGAATCGGGCCGCATCACCTTCGACGGCCGGGACATCACCCGTACCCCCGCCCACACCAGGACCCGCCTCGGCGTGGCCCGCACCTTCCAGCAACTGGCGGTCTTCCCGTCGCTGACCATCACGGAGAACGTCCAAGTAGGCGCGGAACAGGGCCGAGTCCAGAACCCCGAAAGCACCGCCCACGCCACCGCCCAGTCCCTCCGCCTCCTCTCCCTCCACCACGACGCGACCCGCCACCACCCCGCCGCGGACCTCCCCACCGGCACCCTCAGACGCGTAGAACTGGCCAGAGCCCTGGCGGGCCGACCGCACACGCTGCTCCTGGACGAACCGGCAGCAGGTCTGGACACCGCCGAAGTGGCCGCCCTGGCCCGCGTCCTGCGGGCCCTGGCGGCCGACGGCATGGCGCTCCTGGTGGTCGAGCACGACATCGACCTGGTCGCGAACCTCGCCGACACCGTCCACGTCATGGCGGCGGGCCGCATCATCACGTCGGGCCCGCCCATCGAAGTCCTCCACAGGGTGACCCCATGAAAACCGGCATCCAGCTCCACGAGGCCCGCGTCCGCTACGGCCCCCTGGAGGCCCTGCACGGCGTGAGTCTCGCCGCCCCGGCCCCCGGCCTCACCGTCCTCCTGGGCCGCAACGGCTCGGGCCGCACCACAACTCTGCGCGCCCTGGCCGGCACGGCCCCCCTCGCCACCGGCACCGTCACCTGGGACGGAGCGGACGTCACCCGGCTCAACGCGCACGCACGCGCGAAGCGGGGCCTGTGCTTCGTACCGGACGGGCCCGCGGTGTTCGGCCATCTCACCGTCGACGAGAACCTCGACCTGTCAAGCCCCGAGGCCAAGGCCGACATCACCCCGGCCCTTGACGCCTACCCCGAGCTGCGCCCCCTGCTCCCCCGCCGGGCAGGCACCCTCTCCGGCGGCGAGCAACGCATGCTGGCCCTCTCCCGCGCCCTCCTGACGGCCCACGCCCGAGTGATCCTCATCGACGAACCCACCCAGGGCATGTCCCCCGCCGTCGCGTCCCGGACGTACGACCTCCTCGTCGGCCTCAGCAGGCACGCCTGCGTCCTGACCGCGGAACAGCGACTGCCGTCCGGCCTGCGTGAACACGCGGACCGGACGGCAGTGGTGGTGCACAGACTGCGCCGTGGCGCGGTCGTGTTCAGCGGCGAGGCGAGCGAACTCGGCCGACGGAGGCGGTCCGAACGGCCTACTCCGCGATGACCTTCTCCGGAGCAGCCTTCTCCGGAGCGTCGCTCTTCGGATCGGCCTTCTCCGGGGCGGTCTTCTCCGGGGCGGTCTTCTCCGGGGCCACCTTCTCTGGAGCGCCCTTCTCCGGGGCCGCCTTCGTCGGATCGGCCGTCGACGGAGCGGCCGCCGACGGGGTGGCCTTCTCCGGAACGGCCTGCTTCGGAACGACCTTCTTCGGGACGGTCTTCTCCGGGGCGTCCCTCTTCGGGGCGGTCTTCTCCGGAGCGTCACTCTTCGGATCGGCCTTCTTCGGAGCAGCCTTCTCAGGAACGGTCTTCTTCCGGATGACCAACTTGGTGCCGACATCCAGCTTGTCGGGCTTGCTCCCCACGGCCTTCCGGTTGGCTTGATACAGCGCCTGCCATCCGCCCTTGACCTTGTAGCGCCGGGCGATGGAGCTCAGCGTCTCGCCCGACTTCACGACGTGCACGACGACGCGGCTGTCCCGGATCTCCTTGGGGATCTTCTTCGAGCACACGGGCCAGGCCTTCCACCCCTGAGTGCGCAGCACCTCCTCGGCGACCTTGATCTGCTCCTTCTTGGTGGCGAGGTCGGCACGCGGCGCGTACTTGAGCCCGCCGTGCGCCTCCCAGGTGGGCTGGTAGAACTGCAGCCCTCCGTAGAAGCCGTTCCCGGTGTTCACATGCCACCGGCCGCTGCTCTCGCACTGGGCGAGGCAGTTCCAGGGCCCCTCGGTGCGGGAGCAGTCGTACGCCGCGACGGCGAACCGGGGCGTCGCCAGGGGCGGTGCCGGAGCCGCGGACGCGGATGCCGGGAGGAGCAGCGAGGAGACCGCGGCGACGACCAGACCAGCGGGCCACAGCGACCGAAGACTCTTGATCGGCATCGGGTACATCCGCTCACGCTAGGCAGCCCCACCACGGCGCGGAGCCATGCCGCGCCGCCATGGGCGCGGTCCCACCC
>NZ_JBHTSF010000084.1:38540-40436 GCF_042795295.1 Streptomyces sp. NPDC056486 | reverse complement strand
CCGACGCAGGGAGTTGCCGAGGGTGTAACCGAAGCCCGGCTCCAGCGGCTCGATCACGAACCGGGAGCGGAACTCGTCGACGACCTCTTCGGTCAACGAGGGGCGCTGAGCAATCAGCATGAGGTGTTTCCTTCAGTCATGGACACCCACTATTTGATGTCCTTGAGTACTACAAGGGTACGGGCGGTACAGCTCCGAGGAGCCGCACCGCCCGAGAATCCCTGGGTCAAGCGACGTGCGTCAGACGCGGCGACGCTTGGGGGGACGGCAGCCGTTGTGCGGCGTCGGCGTGACGTCCTGGATCGAACCGACCTCGAGGCCAGTGGCCTGGAGGGAGCGGATCGCGGTCTCGCGGCCGGAGCCGGGACCCTTGACGAAGACGTCAACCTTGCGCATGCCGTGCTCCTGGGCGCGACGCGCGGCCGACTCGGCGGCCATCTGCGCGGCGAACGGAGTCGACTTGCGCGAGCCCTTGAAGCCGACGTGGCCGGCGGAGGCCCAGCTGATCACGTTGCCCGTGGGGTCCGTGATCGAGACGATCGTGTTGTTGAACGTGCTCTTGATGTGGGCGTGCCCGTGAGCGACGTTCTTCTTTTCCTTGCGGCGCACCTTCTTGGCAGCGCCCTGACGACCCTTGGGGGGCATCTATTAACTCCTACGCGAGGTGGTCGGTCCTGCAGCGACAGCTGTCGATCGACCGCTGAGGACTACTTCTTGCCCGGCTTCTTCTTACCGGCGATGGCGCGACGCGGGCCCTTGCGGGTGCGGGCGTTGGTGCTGGTGCGCTGACCGCGGACGGGCAGGCCACGACGGTGACGAACACCCTGGTAGCAGCCGATCTCGACCTTGCGGCGGATGTCGGCCTGGATCTCGCGGCGGAGGTCACCCTCCGTCTGGAGGTTGGCGTCCACGTACTCGCGGATCTTGATCAGGTCCTCTTCGGACAGATCACGAACACGGGTGTTGCGGTCCACACCGGTGGCGTCCAGCGTCTGCTGGGACAGCGTGCGGCCAATGCCGAACACGTACGTGAGGGCAACCTCGACGCGCTTTTCGCGCGGGAGGTCAACACCTTCAAGGCGTGCCATTCAAGGCTCCTGTTAATTTTCGGAGGTCTTCAGCAGGACCATTCCCAGGTGCCGTACGAGGTACATCCTGAGTCCCCGGCCTCCGACCGGGGGTGTCGCCCTCCATCACTGAAGAGGGACGGGTCCTGCACATGTGCTTACGTGCGTCGCGCGAAACTCTGCGAACTGCAGTCAGTCGTGCGTCAGCCCTGGCGCTGCTTGTGGCGCGGGTTGTCGCAGATAACCATGACCCGGCCGTGACGGCGGATCACCCTGCACTTGTCGCAGATCTTCTTGACGCTCGGCTTGACCTTCATTGGTGAGGTTCTCCGGGTCAGTGCCACACCCCACGTGAATGAGGTGCGGGCAAGATCTACTTGTACCGGTAGACGATCCGGCCACGGGTCAGGTCGTAAGGAGACAACTCCACCACGACCCGGTCGTCAGGGAGGATGCGGATGTAGTGCATACGCATCTTGCCGCTGATGTGTGCCAGGACCTGGTGGCCGTTCTGGAGCTCAACCTTGAACATGGCGTTCGGAAGAGACTCAACGACAGTGCCCTCGATCTCGATGGCACCTTGCTTCTTGGCCACGCTCTGCCCTTCGAATCGACTACCTTGATCGACTTCGTACGCCGCATGCAGGCACACGGATGCACGAGAGCCGACGAGTCAGTCTACGTCAGGCCACCCGGAAAGACGAATCGAGGAAGAATGCCCCACAACCAAGATCCTTAAGCGGAGGGCCCGCTTCGCCAGCGGCTCAGCCCAGCGGATCGGGCGCCGTAGCAACCCCGTACTCCGCAAGCTTCGCCTTGCCGCAGTCAG
>NZ_JBHTSF010000084.1:0-38440 GCF_042795295.1 Streptomyces sp. NPDC056486 | reverse complement strand
GAGCCGTGAGGACAATCGGCCCCTCCTCCGTCAGAGCGATGGAGTGCTCCCAGTGGGAGGACCAGGTCCCGTCCGTCGTGATGACGGTCCAGTCGACCATTTCCCGACGCCCCTCTCGCGGGATCGGCGCCCGGGCGCCTCACAAGCTTCGAGCGGCTGCGCCGGACTCCGTCCGTCGGAGCTGGCCCGACAGCGGCTCAGCCCAGCGGATCAGGCGCCGTAGCAACCCCGTACTCCGCGAGCTTCGCCTTGCCGCAGTCAGGAGCCGTGAGGACAATCGGCCCCTCCTCCGTCAGAGCGATGGAGTGCTCCCAGTGGGAGGACCAGGTCCCGTCCGTCGTGATGACGGTCCAGTCGTCCTCCAGGACCTCCGTACGGGGCGTGCCGAGGGAGACCATGGGCTCGATGGCCAGGCAGAAGCCGGGGACGAGCTTGGGGCCCTTGCCGCGGCGGCGCTCGACGTAGTTCAGGAGGTGGGGGTCCATGTGCATCTCGGTGCCGATGCCGTGGCCGCCGTAGTCCTCGACGATGCCGTACTTGCCACCGCCGGGCTTCGGCTGGCGGCGGATGTACGACTCGATGGCGCGGGAGATGTCGACGAGCCGGTTGCCCTGCTTCATGGCGGCGAGCCCGGCCCACATCGACTCCTCGGTCACCCGGGAGAGCTCGATCAGCTCCGGAGCGTGACCGGTGCCCACGAACGCGGTGTAGGCGGCGTCGCCGTGCCAGCCGTCGATGATGGCGCCCGCGTCGATGGAGATGATGTCGCCGTCCTTCAGGACGGTCTTGTCGTCCGGGATGCCGTGCACGACGACCTCGTTGACCGAGGTGCAGATCGTCGCGGGGAAGCCGCCGTACCCGAGGAAGTTGGACTTCGCGCCGTGCTCGGCGATCACCTTGCGGGCGACGTCGTCCAGGTCCTTCGTGGTGGCACCCGGCACCGCCGCCTCACGTGTCGCGGCGTGGACCGCGGCGACGACAAGGCCCGCCTCACGCATCTTCGCGATCTGCTCGGGGGTCTTGATCTGCACCATGGGGCTTCCGCTCTCCGTCATCCGTCCGACAACCGGCTACGTACGTAACCGCGACGTACACAACACTACGGCCGCGGTCCCCCGAGGGGCACCGCGGCCGAAACAGCGTACTGGACTGCGTACGGGCTACTTGTCGCCCTTGATCGCGTCCATCGCGCGCTTGGTGACCTCGTCCACCTTGCCGAGCGCGGAGATCGTGACCACCAGGCCCTGGGCCTTGTAGTGGTCGATGATCGGCTCGGTCTCACGGTGGTACACGTCGAGACGCTTGCGCACGGTCTCTTCCTGGTCGTCACCGCGCTGGTAGAGCTCACCGCCGCAGACGTCGCAGACGCCCTCGGCCTTCGGCTTGCTGTACGTCACGTGGAAGACGTGGCTGGAATCGTTCCGGCAGATGCGGCGGCCGGCGATGCGCTTGACCACCTCGTCCTCGGGGACCTCAAGATCGAGCACCGCGTCGAGCTTCTGGCCGTCCGCCTTGAGCGACTCGTCCAGGGCCTCGGCCTGCGACACGTTCCGCGGGAAACCGTCGAGCAGGAAACCGTTCTCGGCGTCCGGCTGCGTCATGCGGTCGTGCGCCATGCCGATGGTGACCTCGTCGGGAACAAGGTTGCCGGCGTCCATGAACGCCTTCGCCTGCTTGCCCAGCTCCGTGCCCTGGCTGATGTTGGCGCGGAAGAGGTCGCCCGTGGAGATGTGCGGGATCGACAGGTTCTGGGCGAGGAACGCGGCCTGCGTTCCCTTGCCCGCACCGGGAGGCCCGACGAGGACGATTCGCATCAGCGGAGGAACCCTTCGTAATTGCGCTGCTGGAGCTGGCTCTCGATCTGCTTCACGGTCTCCAGACCCACACCCACGATGATCAGGATGCTTGTCCCGCCGAACGGGAAGTTCTGGTTCGCGCCGAAGCCCACCAACGCCATCGTCGGTACGAGAGCGATCAGACCCAGATACAGCGAGCCCGGCCACGTGATCCGGTTGAGTACGTAGCTCAAGTACTCAGCGGTCGGACGGCCAGCCCGGATGCCCGGGATGAAGCCACCATACTTCTTCATGTTGTCCGCGACTTCCTCGGGGTTGAACGAGATAGCCACGTAGAAGAAGGCGAAGAACACGATCAACAGGAAGTACGTCGCGATGTAGATCGGGTGGTCGCCCTTGGTCAGGTTCGCCTCGATCCACTGCTTCCACCCGGAGTTGCCACCCGCGAACTGGGCGACGAGCGCGGGGATATAGAGCAGCGAAGAGGCGAAGATCACAGGGATGATGCCCGCCTGATTGACCTTCAGCGGAATGTACGTCGACGTACCGCCGTAGGAACGGCGGCCGATCATTCGCTTCGCGTACTGGACGGGAATGCGGCGCTGAGCCTGCTCCACGAAAACGACCAGACCGACCATGACGAGACCGACCGCGATGACGGTGCCGAACTCGATCCAGCCACCGGCGAGCGAGCCCTGCTTCTTGATGGCCCACAGGGCGCTCGGGAACGTCGCGGCGATCGAGATGAACATCAGGATCGACATGCCGTTACCGATGCCCCGGTCGGTGATGAGCTCACCGAGCCACATGACGCAGGCCGTACCCGCGGTCATCGTGATGACCATGGTGACGGTCACGAAGATGGACTGGTCCGGCACGATCTCCGTGGCGACGGGGCAGCCGGAGAACAGCGAGCCCGTACGAGCTGTGGCCACGAGGCCGGTCCCCTGGAGGATCGCAAGCGCGACGGTGAGATAACGCGTGTACTGCGTGATCTTCGCCGTGCCGGCCTGGCCCTCCTTCTTGAGGGCCTCGAGCCGCGGGATCACCACGGTCAGCAGCTGCAGGATGATGCTCGCCGTGATGTACGGCATGATGCCGAGCGCGAAGATCGTGATCTGCAGGAGCGCCCCGCCACTCATCATGTTCACCAGGCCGAACAACCCCTGGTTGGAGTTGGCCTGGTCCATGCAGGTCTGGACGTTCTTATAGCTGACACCGGGAATCGGTACATGCGTACCGATCCGGTAGATCACGATGATGCCGAGCGTGAAGAGCAGCTTCTTGCGCAGGTCGGGCGTCTTGAACGCCCGGGCGAACGCGGTGAGCACGGTGCCTCCTGCGACCCCCGCGCGCGTGCGCAAGAGGTAGTGGTCTGAGGATCGACGATTACATATCAGTCAGAAAAACCGCACGGAAGAACCGCACGGAGCTTAGACAGTGCACGCCACCTTACCGGCGACCGTGCCCCCCTTGGAACGACCAACCGGGGATGCCCCATATGTGGGGCATCCCCGGTTGGGAATCGCTCAAGTCATCGAGTGGCCTGAAGAATTCAGACGAGCTCGGTGACGGTACCGCCTGCGGCGGTGATCTTCTCCTTGGCGGAGCCGGAGACGGCGTCAACCGTCACCTGCAGCGCCACGGTGACCTCACCCTGGCCGAGGACCTTGACGAGGCTGTTCTTGCGAACCGCACCCTTGGCGACGAGACCCTCTACGGTGACCTCGCCCCCTTCCGGGAACAGCGCGCTCAGCTTGTCGAGGTTCACGACCTGGAACTCGGTCTTGAAGGGGTTCTTGAAGCCCTTGAGCTTCGGGAGGCGCATGTGGAGGGGCATCTGCCCGCCCTCGAAGCGCTCCGGAACCTGGTAACGGGCCTTGGTGCCCTTGGTACCACGACCAGCGGTCTTACCCTTGGACGCCTCACCACGACCCACACGAGTCTTGGCGGTCTTGGCGCCCGGGGCGGGCCGGAGGTTGTGGACCTTCAGCGGGTTCTGCTCCGCCATGTCAGTCGACCTCCTCAACCGTCACGAGGTGGCGGACGGTGTTAGCCATTCCGCGGAACTCGGGGCGGTCTTCCTTGACGACGACGTCGTTCAGGCGCTTGAGCCCGAGCGAACGCAGCGTGTCGCGGTGGTTCTGCTTGCTGCCGATGTACGACTTCGTCTGCGTGATCTTGAGACGGGCCATTACGCACCCGCTCCCGCACGTGCACGAAGCAGAGCCGCGGGGGCGACGTCCTCGAGGGGCAGACCACGGCGAGCCGCGATCTCCTCGGGACGCTGCAGGCCACGGAGGGCCTCCACGGTCGCGTGCACGATGTTGATCGCGTTGGACGAGCCGAGCGACTTCGACAGGATGTCGTGAACGCCGGCGCACTCGAGCACAGCACGCACCGGGCCACCGGCGATAACGCCGGTACCGGGGGAAGCAGGCTTGAGCAGGACGACGCCCGCGGCCTTCTCGCCCGTGATCGGGTGCGGGATGGTGCCCTGGATACGCGGAACCTTGAAGAAGTTCTTCTTGGCCTCTTCAACGCCCTTGGCGATGGCCGCGGGAACTTCCTTGGCCTTGCCGTATCCGACACCTACGGTGCCGTCACCGTCGCCCACCACGACCAGCGCGGTGAAGCTGAAGCGGCGACCACCCTTGACTACCTTGGCGACACGGTTGATCGCGACAACGCGCTCAACGTATGCGGTCTTCTCGGCAGCGGCGCCACCGTCGCGACCCTTCCGGTCCCGCCGCTCGCCGCCACCGGCACCGCTTCCGCGGCGCTGGGGTCCAGCCATTGGAATTACCTCTCTCTGTTACGTCCGCTAGCTCCGGAACCGGGGCTTAGAACTTCAGCCCGGCTTCGCGGGCGGCGTCCGCCAGAGCGGCAATGCGCCCGGCGTACTTGTTGCCACCGCGGTCGAACACGACGGTCTCGACACCCGCAGCCTTGGCACGCTCGGCAACGAGCGCGCCGACCTGCTTGGCCTGCGCGGACTTGTCGGCCTCGCCACCGCGGATCGTGGTGTCCAGGGTCGACGCCGACGCAAGGGTGTGACCCTTGAGGTCGTCGATGACCTGAGCAACGATGTTGCGGTTGGAGCGAGTCACGACGAGGCGCGGACGCTCCGCCGTACCCGACACGTTCTTGCGGATGCGGATATGGCGGCGAGCCTTGGCGGCACGCTTGTAAGCGTCACCCTTGGCGATCTTTACACCGTATGCCATGGCTTACTTACCTGCCTTTCCGACCTTGCGCCGGATGACTTCGCCCTCGTACTTGACACCCTTGGCCTTGTACGGGTCGGGCTTGCGGAGCTTGCGGATGTTGGCCGCAACCTCGCCGACCTTCTGCTTGTCGATGCCCTCGACCGAAAGCTTGGTCGCGGACTCCACCTTGAAGGTGATGCCCTCAGGGGCCTCGACCAGGATCGGGTGGCTGTAGCCCAGCGAGAACTCCAGGTTGGAGCCCTTCGCGAGCACGCGGTAACCGACACCGCTGATCTCGAGCTTCTTCACATACCCCGTGGTCACACCGGTGATCATGTTCGCCACCAGCGTGCGGGACAGGCCGTGCAGGGCCTTGTTCTGACGCTCGTCGTTGGGGCGGGTGACGCTCAGGACGCCGTCCTCACCCTTAGCGATGTCGATCGGCGCGACGACGGTGTGGGAAAGGGAGCCCTTGGGACCCTTAACCGAAACCGTCCGGCCGTCGATGGTGACGTCCACGCCGGCGGGAACCGTGATGGGGAGCTTGCCAATACGCGACATTAGCTATTCCTCCGTTCCCGACTACCAGACGTAGGCGAGGACTTCCCCACCTACGCCCTTCTTGCCTGCCTGCTGGCCGGTCAGGAGACCGTGGGAAGTGGAGATGATCGCCACTCCCAGGCCGCCCAGAACCTTCGGCAGGCTGGTGGACTTCGCGTAAACCCGGAGACCGGGCTTGGAGATCCGCTTGATGCCCGCAATGGAGCGCTCACGGTTCGGGCCGAACTTCAGCTCGAGAACGAGGTTCTTGCCAACCTCGGCGTCCTCGACCTTCCAGCCCGTGATGAAGCCCTCCTGCTGGAGGATCTCCGCGATGTGAGACTTGATCTTGCTGTGCGGCATTCCCACGGTGTCGTGGTACGCCGAGTTCGCGTTACGCAGACGAGTCAGCATGTCCGCGATCGGATCAGTCATGGTCATGAATTGGCCTTCGGCCTCTCTCGCCGTGGTTTCCTATCTGCGCCATCCCTCTCCCCACTCAGAGGCGGGACGGGTGCGGCGCGGGGACCTACGGCGTAGTAAGTCGGTCAGGGCGGCAGGCGCCCAACCCTCCTAGCCTAAGGCATGAAGGGGTGGGTCACCTACCGACCCAATACTTACCGAGAGCCTCCAGTAATTCCCAAGTCCCTAAGGACAGAGGGGAATTACCAGGAGCTCTTGGTCACGCCCGGCAGCTCGCCACGGTGAGCCATCTCACGAAGGCAGACGCGGCACAGGCCGAACTTGCGGTACACGGAGTGCGGACGGCCGCAGCGCTGGCAGCGGGTGTAGCCGCGCACACCGAACTTGGGCTTACGAGCAGCCTTGGCAATAAGTGCCTTCTTCGCCATCTCGGTTACGCCTCCTTGAAGGGGAAGCCGAGGTGACGAAGGAGCGCACGGCCCTCAGCGTCGTTGGTCGCCGTGGTGACCACGGTGATGTCCATACCCCGGACGCGGTCGATCTTGTCCTGGTCGATCTCGTGGAACATGACCTGCTCCGTGAGACCGAAGGTGTAGTTGCCACGGCCGTCGAACTGCTTGGGGGACAGACCACGGAAGTCGCGGATGCGCGGAAGCGCGAGCGACAGGGTGCGGTCCAGGAACTCCCACATGCGGTCGCCACGGAGCGTGACGTGGCAGCCGATCGGCTGACCCTCGCGCAGCTTGAACTGCGCGATGGACTTCCGGGCCTTGGTGATGGCCGGCTTCTGACCCGTGATGGTGGTCAGGTCACGGACGGCACCGTCCATGAGCTTCGAGTCACGGGCGGCGTCGCCGACACCCATGTTGACCACGATCTTGACGAGACCGGGGGTCTGCATGACGTTCTCGTAGGAGAACTCTTCCTGCAGCTTGCCCGCGATCTCCTCGCGGTACTTCGTCTTCAGACGCGGGCTGGTGGTGGTCGTCATCAGATGTCCTCACCCGTCCGCTTGGCAACGCGGATCTTGTTGCCGTCATCGTCGAAGCGGAAACCGACACGCGTGACAACCTTGTTGCCGTCCTTCTCCACGACCAGCTGGACGTTGGAGACGTGGACAGGGGCTTCGGTGGTCACGATGCCGCCGGCCTGCGAACCGCTGGCGGTCGGGCCGGCCTTCGTGTGCTTCTTGACCCGGTTGACACCCTCGACCAGGACGCGCTCGTCGCGCGGGTAAGCGGCAATGACCTTGCCCTGCTTGCCCTTGTCCTTACCGGTGATGACCTGAACCAGGTCGCCCTTCTTGATCTTCATGCTTACAGCACCTCCGGCGCGAGCGAGATGATCTTCATGAACTTCTTCTCGCGCAGCTCACGGCCCACCGGGCCGAAGATACGGGTGCCGCGAGGGTCGCCGTCGTTCTTCAGAATGACGGCGGCGTTCTCGTCGAAGCGGATGTACGAGCCGTCGGGACGGCGGCGCTCCTTGACGGTGCGAACGATGACGGCCTTGACGACGTCACCCTTCTTCACGTTGCCACCGGGGATCGCGTCCTTGACGGTGGCGACGATGACGTCACCGATACCCGCGTAGCGGCGACCCGAGCCACCGAGAACACGGATGGTGAGAATTTCCTTCGCACCCGTGTTGTCGGCGATCCGAAGTCGCGACTCCTGCTGGATCACGTCTATCTCCTGTTTGTCTGCCGGTTCCCGGCGGGGGTCTTATCCCTTACGGGAACCGGCCCCCACCGAGCCTGGCGGAACTGATCCGAGAGGAAAAACCCCTCGGAATTTACTTGGCCTTCTCGAGGATCTCGACGATGCGCCAGCGCTTGGTCGCCGACAGCGGACGCGTCTCCATCAGGAGGACGCGGTCGCCGACGCCGGCAGCGTTCTGCTCGTCGTGCGCCTTGAGCTTGTTCGTACGGCGGATGACCTTGCCGTACAGCGCGTGCTTCACGCGGTCCTCGACAGCGACGACGACGGTCTTGTCCATCTTGTCGCTGACGACCAGACCCTCACGGGTCTTGCGGAATCCGCGGTCAGTCTTGGTCTCAGTCACGTTGCTCTCGCTCATCAGGCGCTCTCCACCGTCTCGATGCCCAGCTCGCGCTCACGCATCAGGGTGTAGATCCGCGCGATGTCCTTACGGACGGCCTTGAGCCGCCCGTGGTTCTCGAGCTGACCGGTCGCCGCCTGGAAGCGGAGGTTGAACAGCTCTTCCTTGGCTTCGCGAAGCTTCGCGAGAAGCTCCTCGTCACCCAGTTCGCGCAGCTCGGACGCCTTGGTACCGGCCGACATCACGACTCACCTGCCTCGCGCCGAACAATCCGGCACTTCATCGGAAGCTTGTGAGCAGCGCGGGTAAGCGCCTCACGCGCAGTCTTCTCATTCGGGTAGGACAGCTCGAACATCACCCGTCCGGGCTTGACGTTCGCGACCCACCACTCGGGGGAACCCTTACCGGAACCCATGCGGGTCTCGGCGGGCTTCTTCGTCAGCGGGCGGTCCGGATAAATGTTGATCCAGACCTTGCCGCCACGCTTGATGTGGCGGGTCATCGCGATACGAGCCGCCTCGATCTGGCGGTTGGTCACGTACGCCGGAGTGAGGGCCTGAATCCCGTACTCGCCGAACGCAACCTGCGTACCACCCTTGGACATACCGCTGCGCTTGGGGTGGTGCTGCTTGCGGTGCTTGACCCTACGAGGGATCAGCATGTCGGTCAGGCCTCCGTTCCGGTGCTCTCAGCCGGAGCGGCAGCTGCGGCGGGAGCGTCGGCCTTGGGGGCCTCGGCAGCCGGCGCGGACTGCTGCTGCGGCTTGCGGCCGCGGCCGCCACGCTCGCCACCACGGCCACCACGGGCCGGGCGGTCGTTGCCGCCACCACGGGCCGGGCGGTTACCCGCACGGGCCGCGGCGTTCTCGGCGCGGACCTCGGCGATGTTCTTGACGTCGCCCTTGTAGATCCAGACCTTCACGCCGATACGGCCGAAGGTCGTCTTGGCCTCGAAGAAGCCGTAGTCGACGTTCGCACGGAGGGTGTGCAGGGGCACGCGGCCCTCGCGGTAGAACTCCGAGCGAGACATCTCGGCGCCGCCGAGACGGCCGCCACACTGGATCTTGATGCCCTTGGCGCCGGCCTTCATCGTCGACTGCATGCTCTTACGCATGGCGCGACGGAAGGAGACGCGGGAGGACAGCTGCTCTGCAACGGCCTGCGCGACAAGCTGAGCGTCGACCTCGGGGTTCTTGACCTCGAGGATGTTCAGCTGAACCTGCTTGCCCGTGAGCTTCTCGAGGTCACCGCGGATGCGGTCGGCCTCGGCGCCACGGCGGCCGATGACGATGCCGGGACGCGCGGTGTGGATGTCCACCCGCACGCGGTCACGGGTGCGCTCGATCTCAACCTTCGAGATGCCGGCGCGCTCCATGCCGGACGTCATCATCCTGCGGATGGCGACGTCTTCCTTGACGTAGTCCTTGTACAGCTTGTCGGCGTACCAACGCGACTTGAAGTCGGTGGTAATGCCGAGCCGGAACCCGTGCGGGTTTACCTTCTGGCCCATTACCGGGTTCCTTCCTTGCTGCTGACGACCACGGTGATGTGGCTGGTCCGCTTACGGATCCGGTAGGCACGGCCCTGAGCACGCGGACGGAACCGCTTCAGGGTCGGGCCCTCATCCACGTACGCCTCGCTGATAACCAGCGAAGAGGCGTCACTGTGGTCGTAGTTGTGTGCAGCATTGGCAATGGCGCTGTCAAGCACCTTGCCAACCGGCACGCTCGCGGCCTGCGGGGCGAAACGCAGGACCGCCTGAGCCTCCGTGGCATCCATGCCACGGATGAGGTCCACCACTCGGCGGGCCTTCATGGGCGTGACGCGGATGTACCGCGCCTGGGCCCTGGCTTCCATGGTTGTCCCTTCGGTGTAAGTCATAGTCGTTCCACCCCGCGCTAGCGGCGCTTCGACTTCCGGTCGTCCTTGACGTGGCCGCGGAAGGTGCGAGTCGGCGAGAACTCGCCGAGCTTGTGGCCGACCATCGCCTCGGTGACGAACACCGGGATGTGGGTCTTGCCGTTGTGCACCGCGATCGTGTGGCCCAGCATGGCCGGGACGATCATCGAGCGACGGGACCAGGTCTTGATGACGTTCTTGGAACCTGCTTCGTTCTGGACATCCACCTTCTTGATGAGGTGTCCGTCGACGAAGGGTCCCTTCTTGAGACTGCGCGGCATCTAAACCCGCTCCTAGCGCTTCTTGTTCGTCTTGCGGCGGCGGACGATGTACTTGTTGCTCGCCTTCTTCGGCGAACGAGTACGACCCTCCTTCTGACCCCACGGCGAGACCGGGTGACGACCACCGGAAGTCTTGCCTTCACCACCACCGTGCGGGTGGTCGACCGGGTTCATCGCCACACCGCGAACGGTCGGGCGAACGCCAAGCCAGCGCTTACGGCCGGCCTTGCCCCAGTTGATGTTCGACTGCTCGGCGTTGCCGACCTCGCCAATCGTGGCGCGGCAGCGGACGTCGACCAGACGGATCTCACCGGACGGCATACGAAGGTGGGCCATAGAGCCCTCCTTCGCCAGCAGCTGCACGGAGGCACCCGCGGAGCGGGCGAACTTCGCGCCGCCGCCGGGCCGCAGCTCGATGGCGTGGATGGTCGTACCGACCGGGATGTTGCGGAGGGCCAGGTTGTTACCCGGCTTGATGTCCGCGCCCGGTCCGTTCTCGACCCGGTCACCCTGCGAAAGGTTGCGGGGGGCCAGGATGTAACGCTTCTCGCCGTCCGCGTAGTGCAGGAGCGCGATGCGCGCAGTGCGGTTCGGGTCGTACTCGATGTGCGCGACCTTCGCCGGCACGCCGTCCTTGTCGTGACGACGGAAGTCGATCACTCGGTAGGCGCGCTTGTGTCCGCCACCCTGGTGGCGAACGGTCACACGACCGGCGTTGTTACGGCCGCCCTTGCTGTGCAGCGGGCGGACCAGCGACTTCTCCGGCGTGGACCGCGTGACCTCGACGAAGTCGGCGACGGAGGAGCCACGGCGGCCCGGCGTCGTCGGCTTGTACTTGCGGATTCCCATTTCTCAGTCCTCGTCCGATATTCGGACCAGGGCGCTCCGTTAGGAGGCCTGGCCGAAGATGTCGATACGGTCGCCCTCAGCGAGGGTCACGATGGCGCGCTTGGTGTCAGCCCGCTTGCCGAAACCGGTCTTGGTCCGCTTGCGCTTACCCTGACGGTTGATCGTGTTGACCCCGGTGACCTTGACCGAGAAGACCGCCTCGACGGCCTGCTTGATCTGGGTCTTGTTGACACCGGGCGCTACGACGAAGGTGTACTTGCCCTCGTCGAGAAGCGCGTAGCTCTTCTCAGAGACGACCGGCTTGACGAGGACGTCACGGGGGTCCGTGAAGCTCTTGCTCAGCGGCGTCTCAACAGTGTTCTTGCCCTCGGTGGCGTGGCGCTTCGCCTTGGCGATGCGCGCGGCCTTGGCGACCTTGGCCGCCTTGGGGGCGATGCTCGGGTGACGCGTAGCCATCAGGCTTCGCTCCCTTCGGTCTCAACGGCCTGGGGGCCAGACACGAAGGACTCGAAAGCGGCCTTGGTGAAGACCACGTCGTCCGAGACGAGCACGTCGTACGTGTTCAGCTGGCCCGGCTCCAGGATGTGCACCTGGGGCAGGTTGCGGGCGGAGAGCAGCGAAGTCTCGTCCGCACGGTCGATGACCAGGAGCACGTTCTTGCGCTCGCTGACCTTACCGAGCAGCGTCTTCGCGGCCTTCGTGGAGATGTCGCCCTCGACCACGTTGGTGACAACGTGGATGCGAGCGTTGCGGGCCCGGTCGGTGAGGGCGTGGCGCAGGGCCGCGGCCTTCATCTTCTTCGGGGTCCGCTGCGAGTAGTCACGCGGCTGCGGGCCGTGGACGACGCCACCGCCTGCGAACTGCGGCGCACGGGTCGAACCCTGGCGCGCGCGGCCGGTGCCCTTCTGGCGGTACGGCTTCTTACCACCACCGCGGACTTCACCGCGGCGCTTGGTCTTGTGCGTGCCCTGACGGGCAGCGGCCAGCTGGGCGACGACGACCTGGTGGAGAAGCGGGATGCTGATCTTCTCTACGTCGAAGATCTCCGCGGGGAGCTCGACCGTCCCGGCCTTGTCGCCTACCGGCGAAAGGATGTCAATGGTGCTCATCGGTTCCTCAAACCCCCTTGGCCGCGGTACGGACCAGGACGAGGCCACCGTTCGGACCGGGGACTGCGCCCTTGATGAGGAGCAGGCCCTTCTCCGCGTCAACGGCGTGAACGGTCAGGTTCTGGGTGGTGACCCGCTCGTTGCCCATACGGCCCGCCATGCGGAGGCCCTTGAACACACGGCCCGGGGTGGCGCAGCCACCGATGGAACCGGGAGAGCGGTGCTTGCGCTGGGTACCGTGACCCGCGCCGAGTCCCTTGAAGTTGTGACGCTTCATGACACCGGCGAAGCCCTTGCCCTTGCTCTTGCCCGTGACGTCAACCTTGACGCCGGACTCGAACACCTCCGCAGTGATCTCCTGGCCCAGCGTGTAGTCGCTGGCTCCAGGGGTGCGGATCTCCACCAGGTGGCGGCGGGGGGTCACGTCGGCCTTGGCGAAGTGACCCTTGAGGGGCTTGTTCACCTTGCGAGGGTCGATCTCGCCGAAGGCGATCTGGACCGACTCGTAGCCGTCGGAGTCATTGGTGTGGACCTGGGTAACGACGCAGGGTCCGGCCTTGACGACGGTGACCGGGACGACACGGTTGTTCTCGTCCCAGACCTGGGTCATGCCGAGCTTCTCGCCCAGGACGCCCTTGATCTGCTTAGTCATCTGTCCGCGCCTCTCAGAGCTTGATCTCGATGTCGACGCCGGCCGGAAGGTCCAGGCGCATCAACGAGTCAACGGTCTTGGGAGTCGGGTCGAGGATGTCGATCAAGCGCTTGTGCGTGCGCATCTCGAAGTGCTCGCGAGAGTCCTTGTACTTGTGCGGCGACTTGATGACGCAGTACACGTTCTTCTCAGTGGGCAGCGGCACCGGGCCTGCGACCGACGCACCAGTGCGAGTCACCGTCTCGACGATCTTCTTCGCCGAGGAGTCGATGACCTCGTGGTCGTAGGCCTTGAGCCGGATGCGGATCTTCTGTCCCGCCATGGCTACTTGGTAGTCCTGTCTCTCGAAACGCTCTGGAACCTGGTGTTCTACTCATCTTCTGACCGACCCACGCGGTCGGGCGTGTCGCAATCTCACCAACGAAATTTCCCGAAGGAATTCCACTGCCGTGGGATCGCGGCCCAAAGACCGCTGGCCGGGGGAAGAAACCCACCGGGCGCCTGGCTGGTGCCCCGCCCACGCTTCCCAGAAGATTCCCGTACGTCCGCTCCAGTGCTGCCTTACGGCAGGTGGGGCGACGAGTACTGTGGGACTCGCTTCCGGTCCTCCCGGCGGGAGGCGCGCAGCATCGGCAACTCAACCGAGCAACCCCGACAGTCTGCCATACGGGCATGGGGGCTGGCCAATCGGGGCCGGGGATCGTACCCGGTGAGCGATGAAGGTCAAACTCCGGCCTCCGATCGGAGCGGCGCTTCTCCGGCACCCCGGTCACACTCTGTCGCCGTCCGCACCCGCGCTGCTCTCCATACAGCCCGTGCGGCCGTTGGACACCGCCGAACTCCCGCGCGCGCGCCGCCCTCGCCGTTGTCGCCCCCACGCGCCTGCCGGAGATGCAGCGGACCAAGGACGAGGCCTTCGCCAAGGCGCTCGAGTGGCAGTCACTCAACCCTGTGCAGAGCTGGGTCCTCACCTGGGCACGGGACATCGAGATCGCCCGCAGCCCCGACCTGTCGACCCGGCACGCCCGCGTCACGCGGGATCTGGAGGATGAAGACGCGGCTGTCGCCCACGAAGCCCTGCGCGAGCTGAGCGCCGTCCTGGACGAGGCCATGAAGGCAGTACGGCGAGGAGCTGGTCAGGGCGGCCGAGGCACTCTACGTACACGACCGCGATCACGAAGGCGTCGCCCCGAAGGGCGGCGACATCATCGTCCCCGGAGTGATGTTCCGGTATCAGATCGTCGTGCGCAGCGAACGCGTCGATGTGCGTCGATGTCGTCCAGCTGACGTACCTGGGCTTCGAGAGCCCGGCAAGTCCGGCGGTCATTCCTCCCGCGAGCGCAAAAGGGCCCGTACGACCGATGTCGTACGGGCCCTTCCGTTACTGCGTGTACTGCGGTGCGCTCAGTTCAGAGCAACCGGGTTACCCCGATCCGCAAGCAAGCGAGAAGCTTACTTGTTGATCTTGGTGACCTGGCCGGCGCCGACGGTCCGGCCACCCTCACGGATGGCGAACTTCAGGCCCTCTTCCATCGCGACGGGCTGGATGAGCTCAACGGTCATCTCAGTGTTGTCGCCCGGCATGACCATCTCGGTGCCCTCGGGGAGGGTCACGACGCCGGTCACGTCCGTGGTGCGGAAGTAGAACTGCGGGCGGTAGTTGTTGAAGAAGGGGGTGTGACGGCCACCCTCGTCCTTCGACAGGATGTAGGCCTGGGCCTCGAACTCGGTGTGCGGCGTGACCGAACCGGGCTTGATGATGACCTGGCCGCGCTCGACATCCTCGCGCTTGATGCCACGGAGGAGCAGACCGACGTTCTCACCGGCCTGGCCCTCGTCGAGCAGCTTGCGGAACATCTCGATGCCGGTGACCGTGGTGGTGGTCTTCTCGGTCTTGATGCCGATGATGTCGACGGTCTCGTTGACCTTGAGGATGCCACGCTCGATACGACCGGTGACGACGGTGCCACGACCGGTGATCGTGAAGACGTCCTCGATCGGCATCAGGAACGGCTTGTCGACGTCACGCTCGGGCTCCGGGATGGACTCGTCGACAGCCTTCATCAGGTTGAGGACGGACTCACCCCACTCCTTGTCGCCCTCGAGCGCCTTGAGCGCCGAGACCTTGACGACCGGCAGGTCGTCGCCCGGGAACTCGTACTCGGAGAGGAGCTCACGGACCTCGAGCTCGACGAGCTCCAGGATCTCCTCGTCGTCCACCATGTCGGCCTTGTTCAGGGCGACGACGATGTACGGAACGCCGACCTGGCGGGCCAGGAGCACGTGCTCCTTGGTCTGCGGCATCGGGCCGTCGGTGGCGGCGACCACGAGGATGGCGCCGTCCATCTGCGCGGCACCCGTGATCATGTTCTTGATGTAGTCCGCGTGCCCGGGGCAGTCGACGTGCGCGTAGTGACGCGTCTCCGTCTGGTACTCGACGTGCGCGATCGAGATCGTGATACCGCGCTGGCGCTCCTCGGGAGCCTTGTCGATCTGATCGAAGGCCGAGGCCTCGTTCAGGTTCGGGTACGCGTCGTGCAGCACCTTGGTAATGGCGGCCGTGAGGGTCGTCTTACCGTGGTCAATGTGACCGATGGTGCCGATGTTGACGTGCGGCTTAGTCCGCTCGAACTTTGCCTTCGCCACTGGGTCCTCCTGCGGAGTGGTTCTGTACGCCTTGCTTCATCGGCGCCAGGTGATCTTTGCTGGGATGCCCGGGGCCCGGGGCACCCGACCCGAAGAGGGTCGGAATGCCCCGGAGACTCCGGAGTCAAGCCTAAAGCGTCGACTCGGGTGAGTTACTCGCCCTTGGCCTTCGCGATGATCTCCTCGGCGACGTTCCGCGGAACCTCGGCGTAGGAGTCGAACTGCATTGAGTAGCTTGCGCGACCCGACGTCTTGCTGCGGAGGTCTCCGACGTAGCCGAACATCTCCGAGAGGGGCACAAGGCCCTTCACGACGCGAGCGCCGCTGCGCTCCTCCATGGCCTGGATCTGGCCACGGCGGGAGTTGATGTCACCAATGACATCACCCATGTAGTCCTCGGGCGTGGTGACCTCAACGGCCATCATCGGCTCGAGCAGCACAGGGCTGGCCTTGCGCGCGGCCTCCTTGAAGGCCTGCGATCCGGCGATCTTGAAGGCGAGCTCGGAGGAGTCGACCTCGTGGTAGGCGCCGTCGAGAAGCGTGATGCGAACACCAGTCATCTCGTAGCCCGCCAGGATGCCGAACTGCATGGCCTCCTGCGCACCGGCGTCCACCGACGGGATGTACTCCCGCGGGATACGGCCACCGGTGACCTTGTTCACGAACTCGTACGACGCCTCGCCGCCCTCGATGGGCTCGATCGCGATCTGCACCTTGGCGAACTGACCGGTACCACCGGTCTGCTTCTTGTGGGTGTAGTCCACGCGCTCGACGGCCTTGCGGATCGTCTCGCGGTACGCGACCTGGGGCTTGCCGACGTTCGCCTCGACGCGGAATTCGCGCTTCATGCGGTCGACGAGCACCTCGAGGTGAAGCTCGCCCATACCACCGATGATGGTCTGGCCGGTCTCCTCGTCCGAGTGCACCTGGAAGGAGGGGTCCTCCTCCGAGAGACGCTGGATGGCTACACCCAGCTTCTCCTGGTCACCCTTGGACTTGGGCTCGATGGCGACCTGAATGACCGGCGCCGGGAAGTCCATGGACTCCAGGATGACCGGCTTCTTGTCGTCACACAGCGTCTCACCGGTGGTGGTCTGCTTCAGGCCCATGACGGCGACGATGTCACCGGCGCCCACCGACGCGATCTCCTCACGCTTGTTCGCGTGCATGCGGTAGATCTTGCCGATGCGCTCCTTCTTGCCCTTGACGGAGTTCAGCACCGCAGTGCCGGCCTCCAGGCGACCGGAGTAGATCCGGACGAAGGTGAGCTTGCCGAGGTGCGGGTCGCTCGCGATCTTGAACGCGAGAGCCGAAAGGGGCTCCTCGTCAGAAGGCTTGCGCTTGACGACGACCTCGGGGTCCTTGACGTCGTGGCCCTCGATGGCCTCGACGTCCAGGGGGGAAGGCAGGTAACGCACGACCGCGTCGAGCAGGGGCTGAACGCCCTTGTTCTTGAACGCGGTGCCGCAGAACACGGGGGTGACGGTGGTGTCGCCGCCCTTGCCGGAGGCGATGGTGATGCGACGGATCGCGTCATACAGCTGGTCCTCGGTGGGCTCCTGGCCCTCGAGGTACAGCTCCATCATCTGCTCGTCGTTCTCGGCGACAGCCTCGAGAAGCTTCCCGCGCCACTCATCAGCGGCCTCGGTGTGCGTCGCCGGGATGTCGACGATGTCGTACGCCTCGCCCATCTTGGTCTCTGCGGACCAGACGAAGGCCTTCATCGTGACGAGGTCGACGACACCCTTGAAGTCAGCCTCTGCGCCAATGGGCAGCTGCATGACGATCGGGGTCGCACCGAGGCGGTCGATGATCATGTCGACGCAACGGTGGAACTCGGCACCCGTACGGTCGAGCTTGTTGACGAAGCAAATACGCGGGACGCCGTAGCGGTCAGCCTGACGCCACACAGTCTCGGACTGGGGCTCAACACCGGCGACGCCGTCGAACACCGTCACGGCACCGTCGAGCACGCGGAGCGAACGCTCCACCTCGACGGTGAAGTCGACGTGGCCCGGGGTGTCGATGATGTTGATGGTGTGGTCGACGTCGTTCATCGGCCAGTGACAGGTGGTGGCAGCAGAGGTGATCGTGATGCCACGCTCCTGCTCCTGCTCCATCCAGTCCATGGTGGCGGCGCCATCGTGGACTTCACCGATCTTGTACGACACACCGGTGTAGAACAGGATCCGCTCGGTGGTCGTCGTCTTGCCCGCGTCGATGTGGGCCATGATGCCGATGTTGCGCACCTTGGCCAGGTCAAGTGAAGTGGTAGCCATATCGGCTCAGTCTTCTCTCGGTCTCGATGTGGGTAGCGACTACCAGCGGTAGTGCGCGAAGGCCTTGTTGGACTCGGCCATCTTGTGGGTGTCCTCACGCTTCTTCACAGCGGCACCAAGGCCGTTGGAGGCGTCGAGGAGCTCGTTGAGCAGACGCTCGGTCATGGTCTTCTCGCGACGGGCGCGGGAGTAACCGACCAGCCAGCGCAGGGCGAGCGTGTTCGCACGGCCCGGCTTGACCTCGATCGGGACCTGGTAGGTCGCGCCACCGACACGGCGGGACTTGACCTCGAGAGTCGGCTTGATGTTTTCCAGCGCGCGCTTGAGCGTGATGACCGGGTCGTTGCCGGTCTTCTCGCGCAGGCCCTCCATGGCGCCGTACACGATGCGCTCAGCGGTGGAGCGCTTGCCGTTCAGCAGCACCTTGTTGATGAGGGAAGTCACCAGAGGAGAACCGTAGACCGGGTCGATGATGACCGGGCGCTTCGGGGCGGGGCCCTTACGAGGCATTTCTACTTCTCCTTCTTGGCGCCGTAGCGGCTGCGGGCCTGCTTGCGGTTCTTGACGCCCTGGGTGTCAAGGGAGCCGCGGATGATCTTGTACCGAACACCCGGCAGGTCCTTCACACGGCCACCACGCACGAGCACGATGGAGTGCTCCTGCAGGTTGTGTCCCTCACCCGGAATGTAGGCCGTAACCTCGATCCCGGAGGTCAGACGCACACGCGCGACCTTACGGAGGGCCGAGTTCGGCTTCTTCGGGGTGGTCGTGAACACACGCGTGCAGACGCCGCGGCGCTGGGGCGAACCCTCGAGTGCGGGCGTCTTGTTCTTCTCGACCTTGTCCTGCCGGCCCTTCCGGACCAGCTGCTGGATCGTAGGCACTACTTCTCCGGTTTCTGTGTGCCGAATGTAAAGCTAACCTGGAACGTCGCCCGACCCACGCGGTCGGGTGTGTCGAATGCTGCAGATTCCCGCCGCAAGGCGGAAGGAGCGCAGATCACGGTGGCCGTTCTCGGACTCACGATGCGGCTGAAGACACGCGCGCGAGCCCAGGCACACCCCAGGCACAAGGTCTGAGCGTACCTACCTCATCGGGGTTGGTCAAAACAAATGCGATGGGCCCCGACACGCCGGGCATCTGGACGGATCAGGGACACCGTGAATACCTTGATCGATTGCCGCTGAGCAGCCCGCTCCCCCACACGCCGTGGTCCGTCGACGGGCAGCCGAGAGGTAGAGCCCCGTGCCGTGAGAGGCCCTCTCAGCCCGGGCAGGCGCCCTCTGAGGAGTCCTGACAGCCTCTGGAACGCCCGAGAACGCCGAAGGGCGCCCACCCCGTAAGAAACGGAGTGAGCGCCCTTCAGTTCAACTCAAGCGACTGGCAAGCAACGCCTACTGGTTGTAAGGCCCGTAGTCGTAGTCCTCCAGCGGAACAGCCTGGCCGGAGCCGGTGCCGAAGGGCGAGTAGTCGATGTCGTCGTAACCGACGGCCGAGTACATCGCTGCCTTGGCCTCTTCGGTCGGCTCCACCCGGATGTTGCGGTAGCGGGAAAGACCCGTACCGGCCGGGATGAGCTTACCGATGATGACGTTCTCCTTGAGGCCGATCAGGGAGTCGGACTTGGCGTTGATCGCCGCGTCCGTCAGGACCCTGGTCGTCTCCTGGAAGGAAGCCGCGGACAGCCACGACTCCGTCGCCAGCGAGGCCTTGGTGATACCCATCAGCTGCGGACGGCCGGAGGCCGGGTGGCCGCCTTCCGTGACCGTGCGACGGTTCTCGGTCTCGAACTTCGAACGCTCGACGAGCTCGCCCGGCAGCAGTTCCGCGTCGCCGGACTCGATGATCGTCACGCGGCGCAGCATCTGCCGGATGATGATCTCGATGTGCTTGTCGTGGATCGACACGCCCTGGCTGTTGTAGACCTTCTGGACTTCGCCGACCAGGTGGACCTGGACCGCGCGCTGACCGAGGATCCGCAGCACGTCGTGCGGGTTGGTGGCACCGAAGGTGAGCTTCTGGCCCACCTCGACGTGGTCACCCTCACGCACGAGGACCTTGGCGCGCTTCGAGATCGGGAAGGGAGTCTCGTCGCTGCCGTCGTCCGGCGTGACGACGATCTTCTTGGTCTTCTCGGTCTCCTCGATACGGATGCGGCCTGCCGCCTCCGAGATCGGGGCGACACCCTTGGGCGTACGAGCCTCGAAGAGCTCGACGACACGGGGCAGACCCTGGGTGATGTCGTCACCGGCCACACCACCGGTGTGGAACGTACGCATCGTCAGCTGCGTGCCGGGCTCACCGATGGACTGGGCGGCGATGATGCCGACCGCCTCACCGATGTCGACCAGCTTGCCGGTGGCGAGCGAACGGCCGTAGCAGAAGGCACAGGTGCCGACCGCGGACTCACAGGTCAGGACCGAGCGGGTCTTGACCTCCTCGACGCCGTTGGCGACCAGGGCGTCGATGAGGACGTCACCGAGGTCGACGTTCGCCGGCGCGATGACCTTGCCGTCGATGACGACGTCCTCGGCCAGCATGCGGGCGTACACCGAGGTCTCGACGTTCTCCGTCTTGCGGAGCACACCGTCCTCGCCCTTGACCGCGATCTTCAGCTTCAGACCGCGCTCGGTGCCACAGTCCTCCTCGCGAATGATGACGTCCTGAGAGACGTCGACCAGACGACGGGTGAGGTAACCGGAGTCAGCGGTACGGAGAGCCGTGTCCGCAAGACCCTTACGAGCACCGTGAGTCGAGATGAAGTACTCGAGCACCGACAGGCCTTCACGGAAGGAGGCCTTAATCGGACGCGGGATCGTCTCGTTCTTCGCGTTCGACACCAGACCACGCATACCGGCGATCTGACGCATCTGCATCATGTTTCCTCGGGCACCCGAGTCAACCATCATGAAGATGGGGTTCGTCTTGGGGAAGTTCGCGTTCATCGCCTCGGCAACCTCGTTGGTCGCCTTGGTCCAGATCGCGATGAGCTCCTGCGTGCGCTCGTCCTTGGTGATCAGACCGCGCTCGTACTGCTTCTGGACCTTCTCGTCCTGCGCCTCGTAGCCCGCGACGATCGCCTTCTTGGCCTCGGGGACCACGACGTCGGAGATGGCCACGGTGACACCGGAACGGGTCGCCCAGAAGAAGCCCGCCGCCTTCAGGTTGTCGAGCGTCGCCGCCACGATGACCTTGGGGTAGCGCTCGGCCAGGTCGTTGACGATCTCGGAGAGCTGCTTCTTGCCCACCGAGTAGTCGACGAACGGGTAGTCCTCGGGCAGCAGCTCGTTGAAGAGCGCGCGGCCCAGGGTCGTACGCAGCCGGAAGCTGTCGCCCTGCTGGTACTCCTGCTCGCCCTCTTCGACGGCCGGCGGGGTCCAGCCGCGCGGCGGGATGGTGCCCACCGGGAAGCGGATGTCGACCTTCGCCTGGAGCGAGAGCTCCTTGGCGTCGAACGCCATGGTCGCCTCGGCGGAGGAGCCGAACGAACGGCCCTCACCGATGACCTTGCGCTCTTCCTCGTCCGTCGTGAGGAAGAAGAGGCCAAGGACCATGTCCTGGGTCGGCATGGTGACGGGGCGGCCGTCTGCCGGCTTCAGGATGTTGTTCGAGGACAGCATCAGGATGCGGGCCTCGGCCTGCGCCTCCGCGGAGAGCGGCAGGTGCACGGCCATCTGGTCACCGTCGAAGTCCGCGTTGAACGCGGTGCAGACGAGCGGGTGAATCTGAATGGCCTTGCCCTCGACCAGCTGCGGCTCGAAGGCCTGGATGCCGAGGCGGTGCAGCGTCGGCGCACGGTTCAGGAGAACCGGGTGCTCGGCGATGACCTCTTCCAGGACGTCGTACACGACCGTGCGGCCGCGCTCGACCATGCGCTTCGCCGACTTGATGTTCTGCGCGTGGTTGAGGTCAACCAGGCGCTTCATCACGAACGGCTTGAAGAGCTCCAGAGCCATGGCCTTCGGCAGACCACACTGGTGCAGCTTCAGCTGCGGGCCGACGACGATCACGGAACGCGCGGAGTAGTCCACACGCTTACCGAGAAGGTTCTGACGGAAACGACCCTGCTTGCCCTTGAGCATGTCGCTCAGGGACTTCAGCGGGCGGTTACCGGGACCGGTGACCGGGCGACCACGACGACCGTTGTCGAAGAGGGCGTCCACGGCCTCCTGGAGCATGCGCTTCTCGTTGTTCACGATGATCTCGGGAGCACCGAGGTCGAGAAGCCGCTTCAGGCGGTTGTTGCGGTTGATCACGCGGCGGTACAGGTCGTTCAGGTCGGAGGTCGCGAAGCGGCCACCGTCCAGCTGCACCATCGGACGCAGGTCCGGCGGGATGACCGGCACGCAGTCGAGCACCATGCCCTTGGGGCTGTTGCTGGTCTGCAGGAACGCGGAGACGACCTTGAGGCGCTTGAGCGCACGGGTCTTCTTCTGGCCCTTGCCGGTACGGATGATCTCGCGAAGCCGCTCGGCTTCCTCATCCAGGTCGAACGACTCAAGGCGCTTCTGCAGTGCGGCGGCACCCATCGAACCGTCGAAGTACGTGCCGAAACGGTCACGCAGCTCGCGGTAGAGCAGCTCGTCACCCTCCAGGTCCTGGACCTTGAGGTTCTTGAAGCGGTTCCACACCTCGTCGAGACGGTCGATCTCGCGCTGCGCACGGTCGCGCAGCTGCTTCATCTCCCGCTCGGCACCTTCGCGCACCTTGCGGCGCACGTCGGCCTTGGCGCCCTCGGCCTCAAGCTCGGCCAGGTCGGTCTCGAGCTTCTTGGCGCGGGCTTCGAGGTCGGAGTCGCGACGGTTCTCGACCTGCTGACGCTCCACGGAGACGTGCGCCTCCAGGGAGGGCAGGTCACGCGTACGGCGCTCCTCGTCCACGAACGTGATCATGTACGCCGCGAAGTAGATGACCTTTTCGAGGTCCTTCGGAGCGAGATCAAGCAGGTAGCCGAGGCGCGACGGGACGCCCTTGAAGTACCAGATGTGCGTGACAGGGGCGGCCAGCTCAATGTGGCCCATCCGCTCACGACGCACCTTGGCGCGAGTGACCTCGACGCCGCAGCGCTCGCAGATGATGCCCTTGAAGCGGACACGCTTGTACTTACCGCAGTAGCACTCCCAGTCCCGGGTCGGACCGAAGATCTTCTCGCAGAAGAGTCCGTCCTTCTCGGGCTTGAGCGTGCGGTAGTTGATGGTCTCCGGCTTCTTGACCTCGCCGTGGGACCACTGTCGGATGTCGTCCGCGGTGGCAAGGCCGATCCGCAGCTCGTCGAAGAAGTTGACGTCGAGCACTTTGTCGTCAATCCCTCTTTCGGGGTCGAGTCTCAATCATGGTCTGAACGGGTCCGGGGAGAGCCGACCGGACACGAGGTCCGGCCGGCCAACCCGTCAGACCTCTTCGACGCTGCTCGGCTCGCGCCGGGACAGGTCGATACCGAGCTCTTCCGCCGCGCGGAAGACGTCCTCGTCGGTGTCGCGCATCTCGATGGACATGCCGTCCGAGGACAGCACCTCCACGTTGAGGCAGAGCGACTGCATTTCCTTGATGAGCACCTTGAAGGACTCGGGAATGCCGGGCTCGGGGATGTTCTCGCCCTTGACGATGGCCTCGTAGACCTTCACGCGGCCGGTCACGTCGTCGGACTTGATCGTCAGCAGCTCCTGGAGGGCGTAAGCGGCGCCATAAGCCTCGAGCGCCCACACCTCCATCTCACCGAAGCGCTGACCACCGAACTGAGCCTTACCACCCAGCGGCTGCTGGGTGATCATGGAGTACGGACCGGTCGAACGGGCGTGGAGCTTGTCGTCGACCAGGTGGTGCAGCTTGAGGATGTACATGTACCCGATCGAGATCGGGTCCGGGAACGGCTCGCCCGAGCGTCCGTCGAACAGCCGCGCCTTGCCGGACGGCATGACCATGCGGTCGCCGTCGCGGTTCGGGACGGTGTGCTCGAGGAGGCCGGTCAGCTCGTCCTCGCGGGCGCCGTCGAAGACCGGAGTCGCGACGTTCGTCCGCGGGGCGACCTGGTCGGCGCCGATGCGCTGCAGGCTCTGCGCCCACTCCTCGCTGAGACCGGAGACGTCCCAGCCCTGGCTGGCGAGCCAGCCGAGGTGGATCTCCAGGACCTGACCCGGGTTCATTCGGGACGGGACACCCAGCGGGTTGAGGATGATGTCGACCGGCGTGCCGTCCTCAAGGAAGGGCATGTCCTCGATCGGAAGGATCTTGGAGATGACACCCTTGTTGCCGTGCCGGCCTGCGAGCTTGTCGCCGTCCGTGATCTTGCGCTTCTGCGCCACGTAGACACGAACCAGCTGGTTCACGCCCGGCGGCAGCTCGTCGCCCTCTTCACGGTCGAAGACGCGTACGCCGATGACCTTGCCGATCTCACCGTGCGGCACCTTCAGCGAGGTGTCGCGCACTTCGCGCGCCTTCTCACCGAAGATCGCACGGAGCAGGCGCTCCTCCGGCGTCAGCTCGGTCTCGCCCTTGGGCGTGACCTTGCCGACGAGGATGTCGCCGGCGACGACCTCGGCACCGATACGGATGATGCCGCGCTCGTCGAGGTCGGCGAGGACCTCTTCGGAGACGTTCGGGATGTCCCGGGTGATCTCCTCCGGACCCAGCTTGGTGTCACGGGCGTCGACCTCGTGCTCCTCGATGTGAATCGAGGAGAGGACGTCGTCCTGTACGAGGCGCTGCGACAGGATGATCGCGTCCTCGTAGTTGTGACCTTCCCAGGGCATGAACGCCACGAGCAGGTTCTTGCCGAGGGCCATCTCGCCCTCTTCGGTCGCGGGACCGTCGGCCAGAACCTGGCCCTCGATCACGCGGGCGCCCTCGTCGACGACAACCTTCTGGTTGACCGAGGTGCCCTGGTTCGACCGGGAGAACTTGGCGATGCGGTACGTGGTGTACGTGCCGTCGTCGTTCGTGACCGTGACGTAGTCCGCGGAAACCTCCTGGACCACACCCGCCTTCTCGGCCTTGATCACGTCACCGGCGTCGACCGCACAGCGGTACTCCATGCCGGTGCCGACGAGGGGAGCCTCGGCGGTGATCAGCGGCACGGCCTGACGCATCATGTTCGCGCCCATGAGGGCACGGTTGGCGTCGTCGTGCTCGAGGAACGGGATCATCGCGGTCGCGACCGACACCATCTGGCGCGGCGAGACGTCCATGTAGTCGACGTCGTCGCCGGGGATGTAGTCGATCTCGCCGCCACGACGGCGGACCAGGACGCGCGACTCGGTGAAGCGCATGTCCTCACCCAGCACGGCGTTGGCCTGGGCGATCACGAAGCGGTCTTCTTCATCGGCCGTCAGGTAGTCGACGTCGTCGGTGACGACGCCCTCGATGACCTTGCGGTACGGCGTCTCGACGAAGCCGAACGCGTTGACGCGGCCGTACGAGGCGAGCGAACCGATCAGACCGATGTTCGGGCCTTCAGGGGTCTCAATCGGGCACATGCGGCCGTAGTGAGACGGGTGCACGTCACGGACCTCGAAGCCGGCCCGCTCACGGGAGAGACCACCCGGGCCAAGCGCCGACAGACGGCGCTTGTGGGTGAGACCCGACAGCGGGTTGTTCTGGTCCATGAACTGCGACAGCTGGCTGGTGCCGAAGAACTCCTTGATGGAGGCGACGACCGGCCGGATGTTGATCAGTGTCTGCGGCGTGATCGCCTCGACGTCCTGAGTCGTCATGCGCTCACGGACGACGCGCTCCATACGAGCCAGACCCGTGCGGACCTGGTTCTGGATGAGCTCGCCGACGTTACGCAGACGACGGTTGCCGAAGTGGTCGATGTCGTCGGTCTCGACGACGATCGACGTACCGCTGTCACCAACGGTCTCGACCTCACCGGCGTGCAGCTTCACCAGGTACTTGATCGAGGCGATGATGTCCTCGACCGTGAGGATGCCCGCGTCGAGCGGAGCGTCCGCACCCAGCTTCTTGTTCACCTTGTAGCGGCCGACCTTCGCGAGGTCGTAGCGCTTCGGGTTGAAGTAGAGGTTCTCAAGCAGCGTCTGAGCGGCCTCACGGGTCGGCGGCTCGCCAGGACGCAGCTTGCGGTAGATGTCGAGCAGCGCGTCGTCCTGGCCCTGGGTGTGGTCCTTCTCCAGGGTGGCGCGCATGGACTCGTACTCGCCGAACTCTTCAAGGATCTGCTCGGTCGTCCAACCGAGAGCCTTGAGCAGAACGGTGACCGACTGCTTGCGCTTGCGGTCGATGCGGACACCGACCATGTCGCGCTTGTCGATCTCCATCTCCAGCCAGGCACCCCGGGACGGGATGATCTTGGCGGAGAAGATGTCCTTGTCGGACGTCTTGTCGATCGAGGAATCGAAGTAGACACCCGGCGAACGGACCAGCTGCGACACGACGACACGCTCGGTGCCGTTGATGACGAAGGTGCCCTTGTTCGTCATGAGCGGGAAATCGCCCATGAAGACCGTCTGGGACTTGATCTCGCCGGTCTCGTTGTTGGTGAACTCGGCAGTGACGAAGAGCGGAGCGGCGAACGTGAAGTCGCGCTCCTTGCACTCGTCGATGGAGTTCTTGGAGGGCTCAAAACGGTGGTCGCGGAACGTCAGGGACATCGACCCTGAGAAGTCCTCGATCGGAGAGATCTCCTCGAAGATCTCCTCCAGACCGGACTTGGTGGGGACGTCCTGTCCACTGTCGAGAGCCGCCTCGACACGAGCCTTCCACGCTTCATTCCCGAGCAGCCAGTCAAAGCTCTCGGTCTGCAGCGCAAGAAGGTTCGGAACCTCGAGGGGCTCCCTGATCTTTGCAAAGGAGATGCGCAGCGGGGCGGTGCTGGCGCCGTTGTTCGTATTCGCGGTCGAGGCAGTGCGCGAGGCGGCCAAGAGGGGGTCCTTCCGAGGGCTCGGACTCACTACGCGCGTACCGGTCCCAGGCTGGACAGGGGGACAGAATTCCCAGGTCAGGGAAGATTCGGTCCACAGTGCTCAAGCATGGGCATGCCCCTGGTGACGGGCAGGAGGCAGCTAACAGGCAGCGCAAAGGGTCAGTGTAGCCACTAGGCCCACTGATGTCCAGTGCGGGTTTTGGGAGACCCTCGTTGTTCTCAACACCTGCGGCAAGCCACGTCCTCAACGCATCGATACTGCCCTCTTCGCCGTCGATCCATGCCTCGGATGCGGATCGTTGTGACGACGCGTCCTGAGAATTGCGCGCTGCGTGCGGTTCGTCAAGGCCCCCCTGCCCCGACATGGCTCTCAGAGCGTCACCGTCACGGCCGTTCCGAGGCACAACGAAGATCACCATACTCGTCGGGGCGGGCTACGCAAGGCAGCCGTCTGGGTGCGCCGGAGAACGCCGAAGGGCGACCACCCAGATGGGTGATCGCCCTTGGCTGGCGTCGCCTGAACGACGCTCAAAAGGAGTCAGACGACTCGCGAGGTTACTTGACCTCGACCGAGGCGCCGGCAGCCTTGAGGGACTCGGCAGCCTTCTCGGCGGCCTCCTTGGTGACCTTCTCGAGGACGGGCTTCGGGGTGCCGTCGACGAGGTCCTTGGCCTCCTTGAGACCCAGCGAGGTCAGCTCACGCACGACCTTGATGACCTGGATCTTCTTCTCGCCGGCGCCGGTGAGGACGACGTCGAACTCGTCCTGCTCCTCGACGGCCTCGGCAACGGCGCCCGGGCCGGCCGGGGCGGCGGCGACGGCCGCGGCGGCGGTGACGTCGAACTTCTCCTCGAAGGCCTTCACGAACTCGGAGAGCTCGATGAGGGTGAGCTCCTCGAACTGAGCAAGCAGGTCTTCCTGGCTGAGCTTCGCCATGATGGGCGATCCTTCCACTAATTCGGCTGGTGCCGGGTGTACATGAAGGCGGGCGTACGTTGGGCCCGCTGCGACCGTCGCCCTATCGGGCGGCGATCAATGCGCGAGCCGAATTACTCGGCACCGCCCTGCTCGGCCTGCTTGGCACGAAGCGCCTCCGCGGTGCGGACGAACTTCGACGGCAGCGCCTGGAAGAGCTGCGCAGTCTGCGTCTGCTTGCCCTTCAGCGCGCCGGCCAGCTTGCTGAGCAGAACCTCGCGGGACTCGAGGTCCGCGAGCTTCTTGAACTCATCGGCGGACAGCGCCTTACCGTCAAGGACACCGCCCTTGATGATGAGGTTGGGGTTGTCCTTGGCGAAGTCACGAAGACCCTTCGCCGACACCACCGGGTCACCGGTGACGAAGGCAACCGCCGTCGGACCCGTGAACAGGTCGTCCAGCGTGTTGATCCCGGCCTCGTTGGCCGCGATCTTGGTCAGCGTGTTCTTCACCACGGCGTACTCGGAGTTCTCACCGAGCGAACGGCGCAGCTGCTTGAGCTGGGCCACGGTGAGACCCCGGTACTCGGTCAGCACGGCGGCGTTCGAGCTGCGGAACTTGTCCGTGAGCTCGGCTACCGCGGCAGCCTTGTCGGGCGTCGGCATAAAGCGTCAGCCTCCTTCCGGGTGATGAGGACCGCTCAAAAGGGGCTGACAAAACAAAACGCCCCGGCGCAGGCGCCGGGGCATGAGCTCGACCTGACGGAAATCCGTCCGGGAGCACTCACTTCCACAGTCACCTACGCGGGTCGTCCGCAGTTTCAGCGGATCCTTCGGCCACCGCACTCTCTTGCGAGAACACGGCAACGACCAGCGGTCTTTGGCTTCTGTGGAAGAGTACGCGAACCAGTTCGCGTCAGGCAAATCGGCTCAGAAACGCGGTCCGGGGCCGGTCAGAAGCCGCTGTCGGCGCCGGCTCCTGAGCCGTCCTTACCGAGCTCCTTGAACATCTCCATCAGGTCGAAGGTCTTCCCGGCCGGCGGAGCGGTCACCTTGGCCTCGGCGCCGTAGTCGGAGAACTTCTGGGACATCTTCATCGTGCCCTCGGGGGACTTGATGTCGACGTCCATACGGACCGGGTAATCGTCCTCGTTGACCCAGACCTCGGTGTCGTAACCCTTGATGCCCGACTTCTCGATGCCCTTGAACATCTCCTCGCGCTCGCTCTTGCTGAGCACGTCGCTGAGGCCCTTGTTCGTCTCCATCATTTCCTTGACGGAGAGCCGGCCCTTGTAGCGCTGGGTCTGCACACCGTCGACCTTGGCCGGGCCCATGTGCTTGAGATTCTTCGAATCGAGGAGCAGTGCGAGCTGCTGCGCCGGGTCCTGGTTCATGCTGTCCAGGCCGCCGGTGAGCTGCTTCGCGATCTTCTCGTCACCGGACTGCTCGGCGATGGAGTTCAGATCCATCTTCATCCACTGCTTGCCGTCCATGTCCTTGGCGGCCGCCGCCCCCATGTCCATGTACATGACGTTGTCGAGCCAGAGCAGCCGGACCTTCTCCGGAGCCTCGGGGCCGCCCTCCGTGAGCGCCGAACCAGTCATCGTCATATCCATGACGGTCGGGTCCCAGCCCATGACACCGGACATCTTCATGTCGCCGCTCGCGCCGCCCACCGACTTCGGCGCGGTCATCGTCATGTCGACCTTGGCCGACTTGGCCTTCGAGGTCTTCTCGTACGCCGCCGTGATGACCTCGGTCACCTTCGACCGGGACTGCGTCTCCCCCGAGGCAGCCCCGCCGGCCTTGTCGTCGGAGCCTCCGCAGGCCACCGCACCCGTACACAACATCGCGGTCGCGAGCACTGCGCCCGCCATTCTCTTCACAGTCATGACCCCACCCCTAGGAACACATGATCGACACAATTCGGTCCGGCGAGAATACCTGACGGCCAGGTCAGGCCTGGGGCTGCTGCTTCATGAGGTCCTTGAAGCTCAGGGTGTCCCCGGCCGGGGGCTTCTCGGCGGAGACCTGTGTGCCGTAGTCGCTGTAGTAGACCGTCTGCGAGAAGGAACCGGTCTTCATGTCGGCCTTCTCGGTCTTCTTGACCAGCAGATCGTCGCCGTTGACCCAGATGTCGATCTTCTCGGTGCTCATCCCGGCCTGCTTGAACTGCTTCTTCAGCTCGGCCATCTGCCCGGCGTCGAGGTCCGTGCTCTTGCCGGTGAGGTCGGCGACGTCGACGGTTCCCGAGTAGTGGGTCGCCTTCGTGCCCCGGACGCTGTCCTCGCCCACGCGCTTCACGTCGCCGGACGCGAGGAGCATCTTCACCGACTGGTTGGGCGTGGTGTTCTGCATCTGGTCCTTGAAGGCTTCACCCGCGGCGCCGCCCATCTCGGCCAGCGTGGCGTAGTCGTACTCGATCCAGTGCTTGCCGCCTGACTGCGAGGCGAACTTGTCGCCCATGTTCGCGTAGTACGCGTCGGGCAGGTAGCGGTAGTCGATCGTGGACTGGCCCAGCTGTTCCATCTGGTCGGCGGCGGTGCCGCCGGTGAGGGTCGCCGTCACCTCGCCGGTCACGCCGTCCTTCCAGTCCATGACGCCCTTCATGTCCATCGACATCTGGGTGCCCATGACCGTCTTGCCCTCGACCTTGGCCGAGTCGGCGTTATCGGTCTTGTCCTGGATGGTGCGCAGGGCGGCTATCGGGCTGAGGGCATCGGAGCCGTTCTCCTTGCTCTTCGCGTCGCCGTCGCCGCCGGAGGAGCCACAGGCCGCGACCCCGGTCAGCGCCGCGGCCACCGCGATCGACAGACACGCACGTCGCATGGTCGTGCTGTTCATGACATCCCACCCCTTGCACTCGTGTGAATTTTGCACGCTAGCGCAGTGCCCTGACAGCTCTGACGGACATGCACTAATACGAGGACGGGCCCCGCACCTCGAAAGGTTGCGGGGCCCGTCTCACAAACGCGTACGCGACGCGACTGCCGTCAGATTCAGACGGCGGCCGGGTCCTCCTCGGTGAGGAGGTTGCGGGTGCGGTTGCTGTCCAGCGGAATGCCGGGGCCCATCGTGGTGGCAAGGGCGGCCTTCTTGATGTAGCGACCCTTGGCGGCCGACGGCTTCAGACGGAGGATCTCCTCCAGCGCCGCGGCGTAGTTCTCCACCAGCTTGGTCTCGTCGAAGGAGACCTTGCCGATGATGAAGTGCAGGTTCGAGTGCTTGTCGACGCGGAACTCGATCTTGCCGCCCTTGATGTCGTTGACAGCCTTCACGACGTCGGGGGTCACGGTGCCGGTCTTCGGGTTCGGCATCAGACCACGCGGACCGAGCACGCGGCCGAGGCGGCCGACCTTGCCCATGAGGTCCGGGGTGGCGACGACGGCGTCGAAGTCCAGGCGACCCTTGGCGACCTCGTCGATGAGCTCGTCGGCGCCGACGATGTCGGCCCCAGCGGCTTCCGCGGCCGCAGCACGGTCACCGGTCGCGAAGACCAGGACCCGGGCGGTCTTGCCGGTGCCGTGCGGGAGGTTCACGGTGCCACGGACCATCTGGTCGGCCTTGCGCGGGTCGACACCCAGGCGGAAGGCGACCTCGACGGTGCCGTCGAACTTGGTCGCGGAGGTCTCCTTGGCGAGACGGACGGCCTCGAGCGGGGCGTAGAGCTTGTCCCGGTCGATCTTGGCGTCCGCAGCGCGGAGAGTCTTGCTGCGCTTCACTTCTGCTCCTGTGGTTTCAGGTGTGGAGTCGTGGTGCGGACCAGCGCTTGGTCCTACCACTGAGAAAGGTCAGACGGGGAAAGCTCTTAGCCCTCGACCGTGATGCCCATGGAACGGGCGGTGCCGGCGATGATCTTCGACGCGGCGTCCAGGTCGTTGGCGTTGAGGTCTTCCATCTTGGTGGTGGCGATCTCGCGGACCTGCGCCTCAGTGATCTTGGCGACCTTGGTCTTGTGCGGCTCGCCGGAGCCCTTCTCGACACCCGCGGCCTTGAGGATCATCTTGGCGGCCGGCGGAGTCTTGGTCACGAAGGTGAAGGAGCGGTCTTCGTAGACCGTGATCTCCACCGGGATGACCCAGCCACGCTGCGACTCGGTCGCGGCGTTGTAGGCCTTGCAGAACTCCATGATGTTGACGCCGTGCTGGCCCAGCGCGGGGCCGACCGGCGGGGCCGGGTTGGCTGCGCCGGCCTGGATCTGGAGCTTGATAAGCCCCGTGACCTTCTTCTTCTTGGGAGGCATTGCTCTCTCCGGGTCCTAGTGAGAGTTTCCAGCCTCTATCCAGTCATCCGGATGGAGGCATACCGCACCACGATAACGGGTATAGTCGCGCGGCCAAAAACCGAGCAGGTCAGACAGGCTTTGAGAGCCCGTCTGACCTGGTCGGAGGCGTATGTTCCAGAGGAAGCCGCAGGGGCTAGTTCTTCTGGATCTGGTCGAAGCTGAGCTCGACCGGGGTCTCGCGGCCGAAGATCTCTACGAGACCCTTGACCTTCTTCGAGTCGGCGTTGATCTCGTTGATCGTCGCCTGCAGCGTCGCGAACGGGCCATCGGTGACGGTGACCGAGTCGCCGACCTCGAAGTCCAGAACCTGGACCTCGACCTTGCGGGACGGAGCCGGCTTGCCCTCGGCCTCGGCGGCCTCGCGGGCTGCCTTCTCCTCGGCCTCGGGGGCGAGCATCTTGACGATCTCGTCCAGGGTCAGCGGGTACGGGTCGTAGGCGTTGCCCACGAAGCCGGTGACGCCGGGGGTGTTGCGGACGACGCCCCAGGACTCGTTCGTCAGGTCCATGCGCACCAGGACGTATCCGGGGAGCTTGTTCTGACGGACCGTCTTGCGCTCGCCGTTCTTGATCTGCGCGACCTCTTCTTGCGGCACCTCGGCCGCGAAGATGAAGTCCTCGACGTTCAGCGAGACGGCACGCTGCTCGAGGTTGGTCTTCACGCGGTTCTCGTAACCGGCGTACGTGTGGATGACGTACCACTCGCCGGGGAGGGTGCGGAGCTCTTCGCGCAGGGCCACGATCGGGTCGACCGGCTCGGCCTCCTCCTCGTCCTCTGCGGACTCGGCAGCCTCTTCGGTCTCGTCGTCGGCGGCGGCTTCGTCGCCCGACTCGTCGGACTCGGCGTCATCCGCAGACTCGGTGGCGGGCTCGACGTGCAGGGCCGACTCTTCGGCGGGTACGCCCGCGGCGGCGTCAGCAGCTTCGGCCTGGTCCGGGTCCTCGGCGTCCGCCGCCTCGACGATGTCGAGCTTGTCCTCCACGGACTCCGCCGACTCGATGGCGTCGTTCAGGTTCGGGTCAGACACGGTGGCTGCTTCTTCCTGGATACAGAGGGGTGGAACGCGCGAAACGGGCGCCGGGTACGGCGCCCTTCGCTCTCGGCTCAGCCATCGGCTCAGCCGAAGACGTACTTGACGGCCTGGTTGAACCCATAGTCAATCACGGTCACGAGGCCGATCATGATGACGACGAAGACAATCACCACGGTGGTGTAGGTCGTGAGCTGACTGCGAGTCGGCCAGACGACCTTGCGGAGTTCCGCGACAATCTGGCGGTAGAAGAGCGCGAGACGGCCGAAGGGGCCCTTCTTGCCGCGCTTGCCGCCCTTGCGGGCCTTCTTGGACTCCGGCGCCTCGTCCTGGGCATCAGGCATGTCGATGGAGCCCACGGCGTCCGTCACTCGTCCTCACCTGATTCCGGGTCGTGGCCGTGCCGCGCCCGGTATGAGCCGCACGGCGGTGCAATGCAGTACGTACATGCGCACACATCCGAGAGGAGTGTGTAGCAGGGCCGGAGGGACTTGAACCCCCAACCGCTGGTTTTGGAGACCAGTGCTCTACCAATTGAGCTACGACCCTTTGATTTCCCCCAACCTACCGCATCCGCCCGAGTGCACGGAGTGCGATGGGAGGGTGCGGCCGGTGAAGGCCAACGAGCAGTGAGTGTACGTGCTCTGCGGCCCTCCGTCGAACAGAATCAGATCCGGTGGTCCGTCGGCAAACACCGAAACCTGTGTGCCGGGGTTGTTTCGGGTCTGGAACGATGGGGTTATGAGCGCTTCCACTTCTCCCACCGAGCGCCGGGTATCCGCCCGCATCGGCGCGATCTCCGAGTCCGCGACCCTCGCCGTCGACGCCAAGGCGAAGGCCCTCAAGGCCGCCGGGCGGCCGGTGATCGGGTTCGGCGCGGGTGAGCCCGACTTCCCGACGCCCGACTACATCGTCGAAGCCGCCGTCGAAGCCTGCAAGAACCCGAAGTACCACCGCTACACCCCGGCCGGCGGGCTCCCCGAGCTCAAGGCCGCGATCGCCGCGAAGACGCTGCGCGACTCCGGCTACGAGGTCGACGCCTCGCAGGTCCTGGTGACGAACGGCGGCAAGCAGGCCATCTACCAGGCGTTCGCCGCGATCCTCGACCCGGGCGACGAGGTCATCGTCCCGGCTCCCTACTGGACGACGTACCCGGAGTCGATCCGTCTCGCGGGCGGCGTGCCGGTCGACGTCGTCGCCGACGAGACCACGGGCTACCGCGTCTCGGTGGAGCAGTTGGAGGCCGCTCGCACGGAGCGCACGAAGGTCGTCCTCTTCGTGTCGCCGTCCAACCCGACGGGTGCCGTCTACAGCGAGGCCGACGCCGAGGCGATCGGCCGCTGGGCCGTCGAGCACGGCCTGTGGGTGATGACCGACGAGATCTACGAACACCTCGTCTACGGAGACGCGAAGTTCACCTCGCTCCCCGCGATCCTGCCCGAGCTGCGCGACAAGTGCATCGTGGTCAACGGCGTGGCCAAGACGTACGCGATGACCGGCTGGCGCGTGGGGTGGATCGTCGGCCCGAAGGACGTGGTGAAGGCCGCGACGAACCTCCAGTCGCACGCCACGTCGAACGTCTCCAACGTCGCGCAGGTCGCGGCCATCGCGGCCGTGTCCGGCGACCTGGCCGCCGTCGACAAGATGCGTGAGGCCTTCGACCGGCGCCGCAAGACCATCGTGCGGATGCTGAACGAGATCGACGGCGTGCTCTGCCCCGAGCCCGAGGGCGCCTTCTACGCCTACCCCTCGGTGAAGGGCCTCATCGGCAAGGAGATCCGCGGCAAGCGCCCGCAGGACTCCGTGGAGCTCGCCGCGCTGATCCTGGAGGAGGCCGAGGTCGCGGTCGTTCCCGGCGAGGCCTTCGGGACGCCGGGTTACCTGCGTCTTTCGTACGCCCTGGGTGACGAGGACCTCGTAGAGGGCGTCTCGCGGCTCCAGAAGCTGCTTGCCGAGGCCCGCGACTGACGGTCACGTCCCCCTTTTCGGAAGGTCCACGCGCGCGTGCGGGCCGTCTCCCCTCTGCGGGGAGGCGGCCCGTTTCTTCGTTCGGGCATGTGCACGATGGGGAAAGTGGCTTCCGGGACGCCACATCCGTACGGCAAGATCCTCGAATGGAGCGTGTACGTGACGTAAGAGAGCTGCCGAAGGCCCATCTGCATCTGCACTTCACCGGGTCGATGCGGCCCACGACCCTGCTGGAACTCGCCGACAAGTACGGGGTACGGCTGCCCCCGGCGCTGACCGGCGGTGAGCCTCCGCAGTTGCGGGCGACCGATGAGCGCGGGTGGTTCCGCTTCCAGCGGCTATACGACATGGCGCGGTCCTGTCTGCGGGAGCCCGAGGACATCCAGCGCCTGGTGCGGGAGGCCGCGGAGGAGGATCTGCGGGACGGCTCCGGGTGGCTGGAGATCCAGGTCGACCCGACGTCGTACGCGCCTCGGCTCGGCGGGCTCATCCCGGCCCTGGAAGTCATCCTGGACGCCGTCGAGAGCGCCTCGCGGGACACCGGCCTGGGAATCCGCGTGCTCGTCGCCGCGAACCGCATGAAGCACCCTCTGGACGCGCGCACGCTGGCCCGGCTCGCCGTGCGATACGCCGATCGCGGCATCGTCGGCTTCGGGCTCTCCAACGACGAACGCCGTGGCTTCGCACGGGACTTCGACCGGGCCTTCGCGATCGCGCGGGACGGCGGCCTGCTCGCGGCGCCGCACGGCGGTGAGCTCAGCGGGCCCTCTTCGGTGCGGGACTGCCTCGACGACCTGCACGCGGGGCGGATCGGGCACGGGGTACGGGCGGCCGAGGACCCGCGGCTCCTGAAGCGCCTCGCCGAGCGGGGCGTGACCTGCGAGGTGTGCCCGGCGTCCAACGTGGCGCTCGGCGTCTACGAGAAGCCCGAGGACGTGCCGCTGCGGACCTTGTACGACGCCGGGGTGCCGATGGCGCTCGGGGCCGACGATCCGCTGCTCTTCGGGTCACGGCTCGCCGCGCAGTACGAGATCGCGCGCAAGCACCACGCCTTCGACGACAGCGACCTGGCCGAGCTCGCCCGGCAGTCGGTGCGCGGCTCGGCGGCCCCCGTCGACATACAGGCGAAGCTCCTGGCGGGGATCGAGGAGTGGCTCAGCGGCTGATGCCCGCGAGGAGGGTGCGGGCGAGGGCGGCGGCGAACTCGTCGACGGGCTGCGGGGGTTGCTTGCCGACCGTGGAGTCGTAGGCGAAGGCACGCTGGGCGCAGGCGCCCAGGAGGAGCGAGGCGGCCGCGAAGGTGTCGGCCCCGGGGGCGATCCGGCCGGCGTCGCGTTCGGTGCGGAGGTAGGTGTCGAGGGCCTCGATGGGCATGTGCGGGCCCATGCCCATCGCCTGCATGGAGTCGTCGTGGCGGCGCTTGAGCTTGGTCTCGGCGTACAGGGACGCGGCGATCGGAAAGCTCTGGGCGTAGAAGTGGCTGGCCAGACGGGCGATCTCGGCGAGGTTCTCCTCCACTGAGCGCTCCCCCGGGTCCTCGGCGAGGCGGCTCAGAAGCGGGCCGAGGCGGGGCAGCCGCTCCTGGAGGACGCCCACGAACAGCTCCTCCTTGCTCGCGAAGTGCTTGTAGAGCGCGGCTTCGGAGCAGCCCGCCGCCTTGGCGATCTCCTTGGTGGTGGCACGGGCGAGGCCGATGGTGAGCATGAGGTCGTGGGCCGCGTCGAGGATGCGGGCCCGGGTGGGCTTCTGCTGCATGTGCCGTTGCTGCATGTGCTGTCCAACCAAGCTTGACGAATGGGTGAGTGGATACTGACCCTAGGGGTGAGTGAATACTTACCCACCTGAGGAGGATGCGCCATGAAACTCACGGTGTTCGGTGCGACCGGCGGTGTCGGCGGGGAAATCGTCCGGCAGGCGCTCGCGGCGGGTCACGAGGTCACGGCCGTGGTGCGCGACCCGTCACGGCTGAGCGCGACAGGCGCCACGGGAGAGAGCCTTGAGGTGTTCCGGGCCGACCTGACCGACCCGGAGTCCCTGCGGGCCGCGGTGGCCGGGCGGGACGCGGTCCTCTCGGGTCTCGGGGCGCGCAAGAGGGCGGACGCGGGGATCACGGCCGAGCTCACGCGGTCGGTGGTGCGCGCGATGGAGGCCGAGGGGGTGCGCAGGCTGGTGGTGGTGAGCGCGGCGCCGGTCGGACCTCCGGCCGAGCGTCAGCCGATGGTCGACCGGGTCATGGGATCCCTGGTCAGCAAGATCCTCAAGCCCGTGTACGACGACCTGCGGGCCATGGAGGCCGATCTGGCGGCCAGCGCGACGGACTGGACGTCCGTACGCCCGCCGAGGCTGCAGGACAAGCCGGTGACGGGCGGCTACCGCAAGGTCGTCGGGGGCACGCCGGTCAGCGGGCGGTTCATCGGGAGGGCCGATGTGGCGCACGCGATGCTCGCGGTGATCGACGATCTGTCGACGGTGAAGCACGGCGTGGGCGTCGCCTACTAGGCGCCCTGAGGGCGTCTGCAGAGGGTGCCCTAGAGGCTGACGCCCACCGTCACCGGCTCGTTGACCAGCGTGACCCCGAAGGCGTCCCGCACTCCGGCGACGACCTCACGGGCGAGGGCGAGCAGGTCCTCCGTGGTCGCGCCGCCGCGGTTGGTGAGAGCCAGGGTGTGCTTGGTGGAGATGCGGGCCCGACCCTCTCCGTAGCCCTTGGTGAAGCCCGCCTTGTCGATGAGCCAGGCGGCGGAAGTCTTCACACGGCCGTCGTCCGTCGGGAAAGCGGGGGGCGCCACGTCCGGGCCCAGACGGTCCACCACGCGCGCGTGGAAGGCGGCGAACTCCTCCTCCGTGAGGATCGGGTTGGTGAAGAAGGACCCGGCCGACCAGCTGTCGTGGTCCTCGGGGTCGAGCACCATGCCCTTGCCCGCGCGCAGCTTCAGGACGGTCTCGCGGGCGACGGCCGCCGGGACCCGGTCACCCGCATCGACGCCGAGGGTGCGGGCCGTCTCCGGGTACTTGAGGGGGGCGCTCATCCCCTGGGCGTCCTCAAGGGCGAAGCGGACGCGCAGCACCACGAAGCGGTCGGCATCGGCCTTGAAACGGCTGTGGCGGTACGAGAAGTCGCACTCGGCGTTCGTGACGGTGACCGTCTCGTGCGTCTTCCTGTCGTACGCGATCACTTCGGTGATGGTCGACGAGACCTCCTGGCCGTACGCCCCCACGTTCTGGATCGGCGTCGCACCCGCGGAGCCGGGGATCCCGGCGAGGCACTCGATGCCCGCGAGGCCGGCCTCCACGACGCGGGCCACCGCGTCGGTCCACACCTCACCGGCCGCCAACTCGAGTTTCGTACCGTCGAGTTCGAAGCCCTTCGTGGCGATGCGCAGAGCGGTGCCGTCGAACCCCTTGTCTCCGATGACGAGGTTCGAGCCGCCTCCGACGATCAGCAGCGGAGTTCCGGAGTCGTCGGCTTCGCGGACGGCGGCGATCACCTCGGCGTCGGTCGTCGCGGTGATCAGACGGGCCGCGGGACCGCCGAGCCGGAAGGTGGTCAGCGGGGCGAGGGGAGCATCGTGGAGTTCCTGCACGTGCTCAAGGGTACGGTCCGTGGCCCCGCCTCTCGGGC
>NZ_JBHTSF010000083.1:0-40540 GCF_042795295.1 Streptomyces sp. NPDC056486 | reverse complement strand
CGCGTGTGGAGGGCCGTTCTCATGTGCCCGTAATCTGCGGTCAGGTCAGGTCAGGTCAGGTCCACAGCACCGCGATGAAGATGTTCGCGACGGTCAGAAGACCGACGGCGCCGAACATCCCCTTGTCCACCTTCTCCTCGTCACGCTTCACGTAGACCAGCGCGAGGATCACGATCAGCACGGCCATCTTGATGCCGATCTTGAGGTTGTTGACCGGGTTGTCGTCCGCCTGGTTGAGACCCACCAGGACGACGCCCGTGACGAGCATCGTCAGCGCGCCGTGCAGCATCGCCGGGTTGAAGCGGGCCGTGCCCTGGCCCATCTGCTTCATCTGAGTGAGGAAGCCGCCCAGGAGAGAAGCGATGCCGATGATGTGCAGGCCGACGAAGAGATGGGTGAGAACGTCCATGAGTCCGGAGCCTAGCCGGGGCCTTATCACCACTCAGTAGCCAGGTGGGCCACAAGCGCCGCATCGGTCACACACCTACGGGAAGGGCGCCCGCCCCGGCAGATCGCACAGTCACATTCGGTCACCGGCGGCGCACTTCAGCCAGTTGCGCACAATCCGTCACCAAGCCGTGACGGTCAGGTTTAGCGTCCTTCGTCAGGTGACCGGCTCCCCACCGCCGCCCGGATCGGGGGCGGCAGTCGGACACCACCGCCGAGAATCCGGCGGCGGTCCGCTCCCCCTGTGCGGGCCGCCGCCGGAACCTTAAGGAGCCTCTACGTGGCAGCGCACCGCAAGCCCAAAAAGCGCTCGCTCAGTGGCCATACGGCCCGCACCGCCGCCACCATCGCCCTCGCCGGGGCCGCCACGGTCACCGCCTTCGACGGCACAGGACACGCGGATCCGCGGCTCACCCCGGCCGCAGTGAAGTCCAAGGTCGACGCGCTCTACCGCGAGGCGGAGATCGCCACCGAGAAGTACAACGGCGCCAAGGAGAAGGCCGAGAGCGCCGAGAAGTCCCTGGATGAGCTGCGTGACGAAGCGGCCCGCAAGACGGAGAAGCTCAACTCGGCGCGCGCGGGTCTCGGTTCGATCGCCGCAGCGCAGTACCGCACCGGTGGCATCGACCCGGCCGTCCAGCTCGCGCTCTCCTCCGACCCCGACCAGTACCTCGAGCGTGCCGCGCTCGCCGACCGCGCGGACAGCCGCCAGGCCGCGGCCGTCACCGGCGTGCAGAAGCAGCTCCAGGAGATAGACCAGCTGCGCACCGAGGCCGACGACACACTCGTGGACCTCAGGTCCCGCCAAGCGGAGCTGAAGAAGAACAAGAAGACCGTCACCGGAAAGCTCGACGCGGCCAAGCGGCTCCTGTCGCAGCTCACCGCCGAGCAGCGCGCGAAGCTCACGGGCGACGGCGACAGGGCCTCCCGCGCAGCGGGCCGTGACGGCTCCCTGAACGGCTCGGCCAAGGCCCCCAACTCCCGCGCCTCAGCGGCTGTCTCGTACGCCTACAAGGCGCTCGGCAGCCCGTACGTATGGGGCGCCACCGGCCCCAACGCCTTCGACTGCTCGGGTCTCACCCAGGCCGCCTACCGGTCTGCGGGGGTCGCCCTGCCGCGCACGACGTACGCGCAGATCAACGAGGGCCAACGGATCCCGCGCTCTCAACTCCGGCCCGGAGACCTGGTCTTCTTCTACCAGGGCATCAGCCATGTCGGGATCTACGTGGGCAACGGCCAGATGATCCACGCCCCGAATCCGAGCGCACCGGTGCGCCTGGCGCCGATCAGCCAGATGCCGTTCGCGGGGGCCGCTCGGGTGGCGTGAGGGGCCATGTGGGCGGGGGCGAGGACCGCGCGGGTGGCCTGTAGGGCCTCGCGGACCCGCAGGTACTGTCAGGGCCATGCCCCGCCGTACGCTGCCGCCGCCTCCGCCACCCGCCTATCTGCGCACCTGGCCGGACCGCAACGCGCTGCTGCACGACCGCGGCACGGCGCTCGAAGAGCTGCGCAGGCGGAGCCTTGGGATACACCGGATCCTGCTGCTCTGGCTGTTCGCGCTCGGCTGCGTCATCGGCTGGGCGCTCCTGACGGTGCCGCTGGAGATGATCGAGGACCACGATCCGACGGCCTTCGTCCTGGGCCCGCTCTGCGCGGTCCTGGGCCTCGGGGCTCTCACTCCCTCGGTGATCGGCGTCGTCGTCGGTATACGCAGCGACCGCAAGGCCCGCGAACTCACCGAAAGCTGGCTGGCGCTGGACAGCCACCCGCCATCCGACGCCGCTCTCCGCTCCCCCGGCCTCAGCCTCTGCTGGCTCCTCTCGTCCTTCCTCGTCTGCGCGGTCGGCCTGTGGGCGTCCTTCGCGGCCGCCGCCTACGCCGAACCCGGACGAGACTCGTACAGCGACGTCGTGCTCGGCATGGGCACGGGCCTCATCCTGTGGCTGACGGGTCTCATCGGCATCACCAAGGCAGTGGGCCACTACCGCTGGGCGATACGGAAGTTGGGCCCCGCCTCCGCCACGAACGGCGCGCACCACTGAACCAAGGCCTGACCGTCCACGAAGGCAGGACCGGCCCGACCGTCAGACCAGCCGCCGCGCGGTGGCCCACCGCGTCAGCTCGTGCCGGTTGGACAGCTGGAGCTTCCGCAGCACCGCCGACACATGCGACTCCACCGTCTTCACGGAGATGAAGAGCTGCTTGGCGATCTCCTTGTACGCGTACCCGCGCGCGATGAGCCGCAGCACCTCGCGCTCGCGCTGGGTGAGGCGGTCCAGGTCCTCGTCCACCGGCGGCGCGTCGGTCGACGCGAAGGCGTCGAGGACGAAACCGGCGAGACGCGGCGAGAAGACCGCGTCGCCGTCCTGCACACGGAAGATGGAGTCGACCAGGTCGGTGCCGGTGATCGTCTTGGTGACATAGCCGCGGGCACCGCCGCGGATGACCCCGATGACGTCCTCCGCGGCGTCCGAGACGGAGAGCGCGAGGAACCGCACAGGGCTCTCGGCATCGGACATCAACGGAGCGCAGCGGCGCAGCACTTCGACACCGCCGCCGCCCGGAAGGTGCACGTCGAGGAGCACGACCTCGGGGCGCGTCGTCGTGATGACCGTGACCGCCTGGTCGACGTCCGCGGCCTCGCCGACGACCTCGACACCGGTGGTCGCGGTCCTGCCGATCTCCGCCTGGACGCCCGTGCGGAACATCCGGTGGTCGTCGACGAGGACGACGCGCGCTCGGCGCCCCTCCTGGTCACCACCGACGGCGGCACCGGCAGCACCGGCAGCACCGACCGCATCGGCCGACGGCTCGGCCGCACCCTCTGATCCGCCCCTGGGCCCCACGGGCTCACTCGCGTCGCTCATGTCGTCGCCGTCCTCTCCATCTCCAGCTCGACTTCCGTGCCGCCCCCCGGCACCGCGCGCAGCCGCGCCGTGCCGCCGTTGCGCTGCATACGGCCGATGATCGATTCTCGTACGCCCATGCGGTCGTCCGGCACGGAATCCAGATCGAAGCCGGGGCCACGGTCCCGGACGGACACGAACACCGTCTGCCCCTCGACTTCGGCGAAGACCTGCACCGCACCGCCATCGCCACCGTACTTGGCGGCGTTCACCATTGCTTCCCGCGCGGCCTGCGTCTGCGCCGTCAGCCGGTCGTCGAGCGGGCAGTCACCGACTATGACGACCTCGATGGGGACGCCGTGCTTGTCCTCCACCTCCGCGGCGTCGCGCCGGACCGCTTCGGCGAGGGTGTCGGGCTCATCCGCCTCGTCCTTGCCCGTGCCCTCGGGCTTGTAGAGCCATTGGCGCAGGTCACGCTCCTGGGCGCGGGCCAGGCGGCGCACCTCTGAGGCGTTCTCGGCGTTGCGCTGGATCAGGGTCAGGGTGTGCAGGACCGAGTCGTGCACATGGGCGGCGACCTCCGCCCGCTCCTGGGCACGGATACGCATCAACCGCTCCTCGGAGAGGTCCTGCATCATGCGCACGAGATAGGGGCCGGCGAGCAGCGCGACGCCGACGAGCACGGCGAGCGCGGCCTGCAGCACGGAGCTGAGGTGCGAGGTGGAGCCCTGCAGCACCACGATGCCGGTGACACCGGCGCCCACGAGCAGCACTCCGGCACCCGCGCGGGCGATGGTCAGGGTGCGCCTGCGGCGGCCGACGGCCATCCAGCGGGCCCGGCGTGCGTTGTCGGCCTGCCGCCAGACCAGGGCGACACCGGCGCCGACGAGCAGGGTCGGCCAGAGATAGGCCTTGGTCGAGCTGCCCAGATCCACGTTGCCGACGAAGACCATGGCGACGACGACCATCGCGAGCAGCGCGACGAGCTGGCCCTTGTCCGGCTTGCGGGCCACGAGTCTGCGGCGCCCGTCGGGGGCCGTCTCGCTGGTGACAGCGGACGGCGGGCGCTGGGCGTCGACCCCGCCGACGCCCAGCGGCACGAAGAACCAGAACGCCGCATACAGCAGTGCGCCGAGCCCGTCCGCCATGAACAGGCCGGCGAAGATCAGCCGCACCCAGACGACGGGCAGCCCGAGATGACCGGCGAGGCCGCGTGCGACACCGCCGAGCCAACGGCCGTCACCGCTGCGATAGAGCTTTCGCAGCGGCCGCTCGTCTTCGATGGATACTGCTGCGGCTTCCGGCATGCCTCCGATATTCACACGCGTACGCGGGCGCGGGCATCAGGGTCGACCCCCGAGACGCCCCTGATCTCCACCCCGGACGGCGGGGGCGCGGCGGTCGGGGCAGGGACGTGTCAGGGGCGATCTCAGGGTTCGTCCAGGGTTGTCCCGGCTGCCGCGGCGGCCTCCGGCCCGTCACCATGGACACATGACAGACGAGCAGCCCGCCGGGACGGGCCCGCAGGCCGCGCCGCGCGATCCCCTCACCGCCACGGCGCAGGAGCCGGGTGGGCCGCTGTTCGTGCGGGCCTTCCGCCGCGACCGGCGGCACAAAAGGCTGGGCGGCGTGTGCGCGGGGCTCGGTCAGCACTGCGACATGGACCCGGTGATCTTCCGGATCGGGCTCGCGCTCCTCTCGATCACCAGCGGCCTCGGCCTGGTCTTCTACGGCTTCGCGTGGCTGTTCGTTCCCTACGAGGACGAGGAGGAGAACGAGGCACGCAGGCTTCTCTCCGGCCGGGTGGACGGCCAGGCACTGACGGCCGTGCTCTTCGCGCTCGTCGGCTGCGGCGTCTTCCTCTCCCTTCTGAACAACGGCGGGGCGCTCACCTTCGCCGCCGTCCTCGCGCTGCTCCTCGCAGGCGCGGGGTACTGGTCGCAGCAGCGCGGCACGACCACTCCCGACCCGGTGGCGGCCCAGGCCGTGGCGGACGCCCCGCCCGAGGCGAAGGCACCGCCGGTGGCGGGTGCCCCTTCGTGGTGGCGGGACCCGATCATCAAAGACGGCACGCACGACGGGATCTCGGGCTATTTCTGGGGGCCTGAGGGAGTGGCCGTCCAGTACCAGCCCGATCCCCCGCACGGGCCGATACGGCGGCGGGAGCCCGAGGCGGCCCCCCGGCCAAAGCCGCGCGGTCCGCGCTGGATCGGCGGCTTCGTCTTCCTGGGAGCGCTGCTCGCCGGCGGTCTCGGCACCGCCCTCACCTGGGAGGAGCAGTCGCTCAGCATCAGCCTGCAGACCGGCCTCGCCCTCGCGCTCGCCGTGTTCGGCATCGGCATCGCGCTCAGCGCCTTCCTCGGGCGCACCGGCGTGGGTTCGATCGTGCTCTCGGTGATCACGGCCGCGCTGCTCGCGGGCGCGGCCGTGCTGCCCAAGGACATCAGCACCAGTTGGGCGGAGACGGAGTGGCGACCGACCGCGGTGGAACAGGTCAAGCCCCAGTACGAACTGGGGACAGGCCTCGGCACACTCGACCTGACCCGCGCCGGCCCCGCCAAGGGCCGGACGGTGAGCACCAGTGCCGAATTGGGAGCGGGGCAGCTGAAGGTGATCCTGCCGAAGGACAGCACGGTGAAGCTGGACATCGAAGTGGGCGTCGGTGACATCCAGTTGCCGGACGACCCCAAGAGAGACGTGGACATCGCTCCGGGCAAGGGGAAGTCGGTGACGCTGACCCCGCCCGCGGGCAGCAAGGACGGCGGCACACTCGAGCTGCGCGTCGAGGTAGGCATCGGACAGGTGGAGGTGGCCCGTGCTACGTCATGAGTTCCATCCCGGCAAGCTGGTCCTTGGCCTGTTCCTGCTGATAGCGGCCATCGCCTACGCGGGCGACGCGGGCGGCATCTGGGACACACCGTGGTTCATGGCGTTCCCGCTCCTCCTTGCGGGTCTGCTGCTCGGAGGCGCGGCGGCAGCCGTGTCCTACGGCATACGCGGCCGGTCCACCGCCCGCACGGCGAACCGCGTCCCGGACCGCTCGCCCGACCGCATAGCAGACCGCACGACGGACCGCTCGGCCGACGACTCCACGGACGCCTAGCCGACCCGCCCCCGGCGCCCCCAGTCCCGCCTCAGCCCGGCCAGGCCCGCCTTTGGGCCTCAGTCGAGCCCCGATGCGTACCTGCGCCGGTCCGTGATCATCGCGTCGATCGAGAAGACGGACGCCCCGGCGAGGATCAGCGGGAGCCAGGCCATCAGGTAGGCCAGGTCGTTGCCGTAGTAGTAGGGCTCGGTGGACCAGCTCACGGTCAGCCAGAGGCTGAGCGAGATCAGCGCACCGCCGAGCGCGGCGATCCGGGCGAACAGACCGACGAGGGTGCCGATGCCGACGGCCAGCTCACCGAAGGCGATGGCGTAGCCGAAGCCGACGGGGCTCTTGAGGGAGAGGTCGACGAGGGCCGGGACGGCGGAGATGTCGCGGACGCCTTCCATCATCTCGCCGATGGACCCCGAGCCACTGGCCGACATGAAGGCACTGTCGGTGAGCTTGTCCAGACCCGCATAGATGAAGGTGACGCCGAGGAAGATCCGAAGCGGTAGCAGGGCGTATCGGGAAGCGCTCTCCCGCCAGCCGCTGCTTCTGACGTAGCTGGTGTGGCTGTCGGTACGCATGCCGTGAGCCATCGCTCTCGCCGCCTCTCCCGTTGACCCGCTTCGCCCATGGACCCGTCATCTGACGATACGTACGAACAGGGGGGCCTGCTCAGTGGCTTGCACCGAATTCGCCAGGACCGGCCCGGCGCCGGGACGGGGGCTTCAGTCCGTGACGTCGATCGTGCAGCGGTTCGTCTCCACGCCCGCAGCCGTGATCACCTGGACGTCGACGCGCCCCGGCTCCACGTCGACCGGGACGGGCACGGTCAGGACCGCGTCGGTCGGGTTGGTGAAACCGCCCGGCACGGGGACGAGCGGCACATGGACGTGCACGGTTCCGATGCGAACGACCATACGGGCGAGACGATCGGCGCTCTGCGCACCAGGGGGCACGAATCCGGCACCGCGGATCTCGATGTCGTCGCCCGTGCGGATGGGAGCGTCGAGATCACCGGCCTCGCGGGCGCGCACCACGGAGAGGATCACGGGCCGGCCGCCCTCGGCGTACTTGCCCGCGAGGTATGTCGCCGCCGACACCAGGACGAGGAGTGCGAGACCCCACGGCAGGTCGGGCAGCTGCTCGGGGCGGCGCGCGAGGCGTACGGCGGCGAAGACCATGGCGACGGCGCCGACCAGGACGTACTGCACGTCCGCGAAGCTGCCGCGGCCCGCGTCGTCGGTCAGCAGGTCGGCGGCCCGGGGTCGGTCGGCGGGCACCTTCTGCAGCCGCTGCCCAAGGACGCGCAGGCCCACCACGCGGCGTACGAGCACGGCGACCCCGCAGACCACGGCAAGGACGGTCACGACGCCGGCGGCGCGGGCGAGGTCGAGCCCGGCGATCAGTTCGTCCCGCTCACGGTGGCCCGAAGCCCCGGCGAGCCCACCCACCAGGACGAGCACGGCGAAGACGACGAGGAGGACCCAACAGGCGGCCACCGCGCGGGAGGTGGAGAGGCGGTTGTCCTCGCCGATCAATGGCGCGAAGATGCCGCCGCGCGCCCGGTGCGCGTATCCGGCGCCGGTCAGCAGGAGACCGACGACCGTGGCCGCGAGCACTCCGGCGGTCCGGGCAAGGGTCCATCCGGTGCCGATCGCGGTGAGCGCCTGGACCAGGAGCAGGACGCCCACGGCCACCCAGACGACGCCGACGGTGCGCCGCCACAGCCGGCCGAGCCAGGCATCGCCCTCGGCCCGGCCGCGTTCGGCGACGGCGCGTGCGGACTGGGTCAGCTCGTCCGACACCCACTGCCGGGAAGCTCCCGCCGAGTGGGCGACCGCCGCGGGCAGCCCCTGTCCCGTCGCCAGCTCGTCCCGCTTGGCGAGGAATGCGGCCACGGCACGCCGATGCCCCTCACGCGCACCGTGCGGGCAGTCGCCACATGTGCAGCCGCCCCCGTGTGCGCCCTGCCGCGCCTCCTGCACCGCCACCACCGCGTACGCCGCCTTCCCCGCCCTCATTCGAGCACCGAAACGTGAACTTCCTTGCGATGAAAGGGGATTGTGCCGTACTGGGAGGCGATCAGGTTCCTCGGGTCAACTCAGCGAGGGTGTTTTCCGCCCACCCGTGTTGACGTCGAGGGTCACGGGCTCGGGATCGGGCTCGGGATCGGGATCGGGCTCAGGCCAGCAGATCCGGTTCGCTGCGGCTGATGTCCTGCCACAGGGACTGGTAGTTGATCCACGCTACGAGGTCGCTGCCGAGTTGCTCGCGCGTCGCCACCGCCTGCTTGTGGCCGATGAGGATCGGGCGGCCCGCGGCCCGCGCGCTCAGCTGGACCTGGCAGGAGCGCTCCATCGTGAGGAACCACCAGGCGGCGGCGTCGACGGAGTCGCCGACGGTGAGCAGCCCGTGGTTGCGCAGGATGACGGCCTTGTGGTCGCCGAGCGCGGTGGCGATCCGGCGGCCCTCGTCCGAGTCCACGACGACGCCCGTGTAGCCGTCGTACAGCGCGTGGCTCTCGTAGAAGGCGCAGGCCTCCTGCGTGATCGGGTCGAGGAGTTCGCCGAGCGTGGACAGGGCGCGGCCGTGCAGCGAGTGGCAGTGCGCGACGGCGACGACGTCGGGCCGCGCCAGGTGCGCCTGCGCGTGGACGGTGAAGGCGGCCTGATTGACGTGGTGGCGGCCCTCGACGACCTGCCCCTGCGCGTTGACGAGGACCAGATCGCCCACGGTGACGTGCTTGAAGGGCATCCCGAAGGGGTTCACCCAGAAACAGTCCTCGAGCTCCGGGTCCCGCGCCGTGATGTGCCCGGACACCCCGTCCTCGTATCCGAGCCGCCCGAAGATCCGCAACGCCCCGGCGAGCCGTTCCTTGCGGTACCGCCGTTCGTCCGCCAACGAGTCGTGCACCGGCGGCATCGCGAACTGCAACCGCTCGACGGGTATCGGTGTGGGCGCCTGCATGTGTCCTCCATCCCTGACTGTACGGAGCGGAAGTTACCGCCGGTCAGCGCAGGAAGACAGGGGTCCCCTGTGAAGAGAGTGCGCATGCGGGGCGAGTCGCCGGGCGAGCCGGACGCAGATCGGTGCGCCAAACCGGACAGCAGGTGTCGGGTATCGGCGGGAGACTCGCCGTATGACGACCAACTGGGCAGCCTTCAGCGCAGCGGAACCCACCTTCGCGCGGACCGCCGAGGAGCGGTTCGGCCAGTTCACGCACCACATCCTCGCCACACTCCGCAAGGACGGATCACCACGCACGACCGGCCTCGAAGTCCGTTTCCTGTACGGGGAATTGTGGCTCGGCATGATGCCGGACTCGATGAAGGCGCTCGACCTGCGCCGCGATCCGCGCTTCTCGATCCAGGCGAATCCGGGACCGGGCACGGAGATGGCCGGCGGCGACATCCGGATCTCCGGGCGAGCGATCGAGGTCGAGGATCCCGAGGTCATCGCGCGGTACGTGGGCGATGTGAACCCGCCGGACCCGTCCGCCTTCCACCTCTTCCGCACGGAGCTGACGGAGGTGGTCCGGACGTACATCGAGGACGAGAAGTATCTGGCGGTGCAGCTGTGGAAGCCGGGTACGCCGGCGCGGACGACCAGGCGGACCTGACGTACGCGAACGGCGCCGCCCACCTCGGTGGACGGCGCCGTGTCAGCTCTGCGGGAACGCCCCCGCGGGGAGGACTACTCCCACTCGATGGTGCCCGGCGGCTTGCTCGTCACGTCGAGGACGACGCGGTTCACGTCGGCGACCTCGTTCGTGATGCGCGTGGAGATCTTCGCGAGGACGTCGTACGGGAGGCGCGACCAGTCGGCGGTCATGGCGTCCTCGGACGAGACGGGCCGCAGCACGATCGGGTGGCCGTACGTCCGGCCGTCGCCCTGCACGCCCACGCTGCGCACGTCCGCGAGCAGCACGACCGGGCACTGCCAGATCTCGCGGTCGAGACCGGCCGCCGTCAGCTCCTCGCGGGCGATCGCGTCGGCCTCGCGGAGCAGGTCCAGGCGCTCCTTGGTGACGTCGCCGACGATGCGGATGCCGAGGCCTGGGCCCGGGAAGGGCTGGCGCTGGACGATCTCGTCCGGCAGGCCGAGCTCCTGCCCGACCATCCGCACCTCGTCCTTGAAGAGCTGGCGCAGCGGCTCGATCAGCTGGAACTCGAGGTCCTCGGGGAGGCCGCCCACGTTGTGGTGGGACTTGATGTTCGCGGTGCCGGTGCCGCCGCCGGACTCGACGACGTCGGGGTACAGCGTGCCCTGGACGAGGAACTCGACGGGCTGGTCACCGGGCGCCTCGGCGACGATTTCCGCCTGGGCCTGCTCGAAGACGCGGATGAACTCGCGGCCGATGATCTTCCGCTTCTGCTCGGGGTCGGAGACCCCGGCAAGCGCGCTCAGGAAGCGCTCCTGCGCGTCGACGACCTTGAGCTTCACGCCCGTGGCCGCGACGAAGTCCTTCTCGACCTGCTCTGTCTCACCCTTGCGCATCAGACCGTGGTCGACATACACGCAGGTCAACTGCGAACCGATGGCCTTCTGTACGAGGGCTGCGGCCACGGCGGAGTCGACGCCGCCGGACAGGCCGCAGATCGCACGCTTGGTGCCGACCTGCTCGCGGATCGCGGCGACCTGCTCCTCGACGATGTTGCCGGTGGTCCAGTCGGGCTTCAGGCCCGCGCCCCGGTAGAGGAAGTGCTCGAGCACCTGCTGGCCGTGCGTGGAGTGCATGACCTCGGGGTGGTACTGCACGCCGTACAGCTTCTTCTCGTCGTCCTCGAAGGCCGCGACGGGCACGACGTCCGTGGACGCGGTGACGGCGAAGCCCTCGGGCGCCGCGCTGCAGGCGTCGCCGTGCGACATCCACACGGACTGCTCGTCCGGGGTGCCCTCGAAGAGGGTCGATCCGGACTTGGAGACGTGCAGGGGCGTTCGGCCGTACTCACGGGCGCCCGTGTTGTCGACGGTGCCGCCGAGGGTGGTCGCCATCAGCTGGAAGCCGTAGCACATGCCGAAGACGGGAACACCTGCCTCGAACAGCGCGCGGTCCACGGAGGGCGCTTCTTCCGCGTACACCGACGAAGGGCCGCCGGAGAGGATGATCGCGGCGGGGTTCTTCGCGAGCATCTCGGAGACCGGCATGCTGCTCGGCACGATCTCGCTGTAGATCCGGGCCTCACGGACACGTCGGGCGATGAGCTGGGCGTACTGCGCTCCGAAGTCGACGACCAGAACGGTGTCGGGGGCGGCGGCAGCGGGGGACGCTGATGGCACGGCGGCGGCCTTCCGGCGTTGAGCGTGAGCTTTCGCGTGAGCTGTGGCTCGTGCGTGAGCAGGGGTCTGTTTTGTCGATTCTAACGGCCCCGCGGACACCCCCTTCGTCACATCCGACGGAGCCCCGCCCCTTGTACCCGGCACCCGGGCACCCCGGGTGCCCCGGGTGCCCCGGGTGCCCCGGCGCCAGACGGAGTCCCGCGGCGTCTCAGCATCCGAGCCGTGGCGGAACCCGTGTTGACCGGGCATGCGCGCGTGGGGGCATACTGGCCTCGTGACCAAGCACCTGAGCTTCCTCTTTACCTATGGCAACCGGCCCGCCGGCTGCCATGGTCGAGCTGCTTGATCCACTGACAAGCGACTTCCCAGGCGCCCCGGGCCGACAAGGCCCGGGGCGTTCTGTCATTTCCGGACCTTGTCACTCCGGGGCACTCACCCGAATCACGTGATCCACGTCCACCTGATCCACGTGATCCACATCCGATGAGGAGCCCCGCATGACCATCGCCACGACCGACAAGACCGGCGCCCGCACCCCCGAGGCCGCCGATGTGATCGAGGGCGCGCGCGACCGTATCGACGCACTCGACGACCGCATCATCGGTCTCGTACAGGAACGGATGGCCGTGTCGGCCGTCATCCAGGAGGCCCGGATCGGTTCGGGCGGCCGTCGCGTCAATCTCTCGCGCGAGATGGAGGTCCTCGGCCACTACAGGGACGCGCTCGGCAAGCCCGGTACGTCGCTCGCGATGACGCTCCTGGAGCTGTGCAGGGGCCAGGTCTGAGCGCCTCCCGGCTCACCTCCGGAAGAGCTTCGGAATCCACCCTTGTGTCATCCCTTGCGCCACCCCTTGTGCCACCGGATCTGAGTTCGGGCCCGGTCTCACCCGTACGGCGCGTGACCGGGCCCTCGGGCTCTTCGTTGGTCCCGATGTCCGTGCCAGCCAGGGGCGGGCACGGAAAACCACGCGTGGCTCCGCTGGAGCGATGAGGCGCACACCTGGTGTGCGCCGTGGGACCTCGCTCCAGAGACGTGACCGGACGGCAGGGGACAGCAGCCCGGTCACCCAGGGAACGGTCGGCTTCGGGGACGCCCGAAGCCGACCGGCCTCCGTCCCCCCAAGCGTCCCCCGAAGCGGTCCCCCCACGGCGCCGCCGCACGGGCCCCCCCGCGGCCCCCGGCCGCCCCCGCCCGGCCCCGGGGCCCCCCGGCCCGCCCCGGCCGGGGGGGGTGGGGGGCCCCCCCTCCCCCCCCCGGCCTCCGTCCCCCAAAGCGTCCCCCGAAGCGGTCCCCCAAGGCATCCCCAGAACGTCCCCCAAAGCGCCCCTCAGCCGCCCCCCACCGTCTCCAGGCCCCCCGGCCCCTCAGCTCTGCAGCTTCTGTGTCCCCGCAGAAAGCCCCAGCTGTCCCTGTTCGTCAGGATCACGTCGAACCGGTTGCGCGGGTCACGGCGCATCCAGCACGATGCCTAGCAGGACAAGCCGCGAGCGCGGCAGTGCACAACTCAATTGCCATTGGTCGAGACCACTTGTGCGCCCCCCGTGCGCCGGGGCGGCCACCGGTGTCCTCCCGACCTGCGGCGCACTCCCCCGGCGCCGCTCCGCGGCACCGACGCTGCCCTGACGTCGGTGCTGACAGCCAAGGGCCCCGCGGATCCGTCCCGCGGGGCCCTTCGGTCTTCCATCACTTCAGTACTCCAGCACCCCAGCCGCCCCATGCGGAGTCGCCTACCGCCAGATCCAGAACCGGAACGGGCTGAGGAGCACGATCGCCAGCGCCATGCCGCCCACCACGATCACCACGCTCCACACCCGGCGGCTGCGCTCCGAACGCCCGTCGCGCCGCGGTCCGGTCGGCGCCGCCCGCCACTCGTCGGGCCGCCACGCCCCGGCGGCACCCTCTCCCCGCGCCGCCTTGCGCTTCCTGCGCCTGCGGCCCAAGGCCCGGGAGTCCGCCGCCCGTTGGCGCGCCGCCTCCTCGTCGAGGCGCCGCAGCCGCTCGGCCACCATGCGCGCCCGCGCGGACGGCTCCTTCGGCGCCGATGAACGGATGTCGCGCAGGCTGTCGCGCTCGAACCGCTCCCACACGTCGTCCGGCATCTGATCGGGCATCTGATCCGACAGCCGATCCGGCCTCGGCTCCGACTTCCGCTCCGACTTCCGCTCCGACCTCTGCTCCGGTATCTCATCCGGATCCGCCACGCCGCCCCCTCGCTGCTGCACTTGCTCCCGGCGAATCACCGTAGAGCGGAGGAATTTCTACGGCACCCGGCGATGGACGCACAAGCTGTGTGATCCAAGCCACATAAGAATTATGTGAAGTAAAGGACAACCATTCACAGCGGACACAGGTCATGCATGCGTAACAACGGCCACACCCGCGTCCCCACCGCGGAGGCCTCCACCTCCGTATCGCCCACCAGGTGGTACGCCGGACTGACTGAGGTCTTCATGAAGCTCCGCCGTGTCATGGCCGCTGCGGCCGCGACCGCTGCCATAGCTCCGATCGCGCTCCTTTCGGCCCCTGCCGCCTTCGCGGACGGGGACACCACCCCGCCTCCGAGCTCTACGGCCCCCGCGTCCGAGACGCCGCCGTCCACGCCCGCCGAGACCCCGCCCAGCACGCCCGCCGAGACCCCGCCCAGCACGCCGGCCGAGACGCCGCCGACCACGCCGCCCGGGGCGACTCCGCCGATCGAGATCGGGACGGCCACGCCCGCGACCGAGCCCCCCGAGACCGAGGAGCCCACCGAGGAGCCCTCGCAGTGCCCGGTCGACGAGGACGGCGTGGATGTCGACTCGGAGCTGGAGATGGAGCTCTCGGGCCTGCCCGGCAAGATCGTCGCCGGTAGCGGCTGGCACCAGTTCAAGCTGACCGCCACCAACCCGACCGACGAAGACCTCGGCGAGGTCCAGTGGCTCGCCTCCGCGGACAGCTGGACGGCGAGCAAGGACAAGGAGGACTGGCTCTCCGACTACGCGCAGATCCAGTACTTCAACCCCGAGTCCAAGGCCTGGGAGTCCATCGCGGACGAGGTCTCGAGCGGCCTCTACTTCGGCACCACCGAGCTGGGCGCCAAGGGCAAGGTCGACATCAAGCTGCGCCTCAACATCAGCGCCAAGGCCCCGGCCGGTGACGGCTACGCGCTCGGCCTCGGCGGCTACCTCGACTCCGAGCAGAACTGCGTGCACGAGTCGTTCTCGTACTTCGGGTTCATCATCCTGAAGCCCGGCAGCGACAACGAGAACCCGGGCAAGGCCGAGGAGAACAAGGGCGGCAAGACGCCCACCGGTGGCAAGACGCCCCAGGGCGGCGCCAAGGTGATCCCGACCACCGGCAGCCTCGCCGAGACCGGCTCCAGCTCCATGCTGCCGACCATCGGCCTCGTCGGCGGTGTCGCCGTCGTCGCCGGTGCGGGCGCGGTCTTCGCCGTCCGCCGCAAGAAGGCCGACGCCGGCGCATGACGCCACGGCGCGTCACAGCGCCTGAGGCCACGCTCGCGAAAGGACCTGCGCTCGGAGGGGGGTGCAGGTCCTTTCGCGTACGCGGCTCCGGTAGCCGCCGCGGCTACTTCTTGGCGGGCACGGAAGGCATCCCCAGGAAGGGAAGCTTCAGCGCGCCGAACGCGTCCGCCGGTACCGCCGGGGTCTTCGGCTCGACGGCGGCGAGACGTACGTACTGCGCGCCCTGCGCGGGACGCGTGTCCTCGCCGCCCTTGTTGGGCCAGAACGACATCGCGCGCTCGGCCTGCGCGGTGATCGTCAGGGAGGGGTTCACGCCCAGGTTCGCGGAGACCGCGGCGCCGTCGACGACCGAGACGCCGGGGTGGCCGTAGAGGCGGTGGTAGGGGTCGATGACCCCGGTCTCGGCGGAGTCGCCGATCGGGCAGCCGCCCAGGAAGTGCGCGGTCAGCGGGGTGCCCATCAGCTCGCCGACGTTCGACCCCGCGAAGCCGTTGATCTCCTTGGCGAGCAGCGTCGCGGCCTCGGTGGCCTCGGGGATCTGCGTCGGGTTGGGCGCGCCATGGCCCTGCCGTGCGGTCAGCAGGCCCTTGCCGATGCCCTTCTCCTTGCGGTACGTGGTCAGGGAGTTGTCCAGCGTCTGCATGACGAGGCCGATGATGGTCCGCTCCGACCAGCGCCGGTTGGAGAGCGAACGGACCATCAGCCAGGGGTGCTTGGCCACGTTGCCGAGCCATCCCGTGACGCGCGCCTTGCCGCCGCCCTTGATGCTGTACGGCACCTGCAGGATCGTCATGCCGCCCATCGCGTTGGACTTCTTGCCGTAGCGGACCGGCTCGATGTGCGTGGTGGCGTTCGGGTGTATCGACGAGGTGATCGCGACGCCCTTGGTGAAGTCCGCCTTCTCGATGCCGTGCTGCTTGCGGTAGCGGCGGTCGGTGGTCTGCGAGCCGACAAGGGCCTCGGAGTTGGTGCGGGTCAGCGCGCCGAGCCGTCCCGAGATCTGCGGGAGCAGGCCGGTGTCCTTCATGCGGTGCAGGAGCGTCTGCGTGCCGTAGGTGCCCGCGGCGACGACGACCTTGCGCGCCGTGAACGTACGGCCCTTGCCCTTGCGCTTGCTGTCGGTGGGCAGCGTGGCGACGGCGTATCCGCCCCGCGAGTCCTCGGTGACGGTGACGACGGACGTCATCGGGTGGATGACGGCGCCCGCCTTCTCCGCCAGGTAGAGGTAGTTCTCGTTGAGGGTGTTCTTCGCGCCGTGCCGGCAGCCCGTCATGCACTCGCCGCACTCGCTGCAGGCCTTGCGCGAGGGACCCGCGCCCCCGAAGTAGGGATCGGGAACTTCCTGGCCGGGCTTGGCCGTTGAAGTACCTGAGGCGTCCTGCTCGTCGCCGAAGAAGACGCCGACCGGCGCCATGTGGAAGCTGTCGCCCACCCCCATGGCCTGGGCGGTCGCCTTCAGGTGGACGTCGGACGGAGTCGTGGTCGGGTTCAGCCGCACCCCGAGCATGCGCTTGGCCTGCTCGTAGTAGGGGCTGAGTTCGTCCTGCCAGTCCGTGATGTCCTTCCACTGCGCGTCCTCGAAGAACGGCGCGGGGGGTACGTAGAGCGTGTTCGCGTAGTTCAGCGAACCTCCGCCGACTCCCGCCCCCGCGAGCACCATCACGTTGCCGAGCAGATGGATGCGCTGGATGCCGTAGAGGCCGAGGGCCGGGGCCCAGAGGTAGTTCTTGAGGTCCCAGGAGTTCTTCGGGAGCGACTCACGGGTGAAGCGGCGCCCCGCTTCGAGTACGCCGACGCGGTAGCCCTTCTCCGTCAGACGCAGGGCGGAGACGGAGCCGCCGAAGCCCGAACCGACAACGATGACGTCGTAGTCGTACGACGCGTCGTCGTACCCACCCGCCTCACTGTCCGGCTGTTTCTGGACAGAGCTCTCCTGTGACATTGACTCTCCTCGTTGAGAACTGACCCCTAGAGAACGGCTCTAGCGCAGGCGCAGGGACTTCATGACCTTCAGGCTCAGGCTCATGAACGCCGCGTACTTCTCGTCGTCCATGCCGAAGGACGGCGCGAGCGGCATAAGACGCTGGTGCGCGACGGTCTGCGCCTCGGTGTACTTCAGGATGCCCTCGGAGCCGTGCCGGCGGCCCAGGCCCGAGTCCTTCATGCCGCCCATCGGCGACTGCACGCTGCCGTAGGCGGGCGCGAAGCCCTCGTTCACGTTGACCGTGCCGGTGCGCAGGCGGGCCGCGATCTTGCGTCCACGGCTGCCGTCCTTCGTCCAGACCGAGGAATTCAGGCCGTACGACGTGGAGTTGGCGAGGTCCACCGCTTCGTTCTCGTCGGTGAAGCGGTAGACGGAGACGACAGGACCGAAGGTCTCCTCGCCGCACACCGCCATCGGGGACTCGACGCCGTCCAGGATGGTCGGCTCGAAGAAGTACGGGCCGATGTCGGGCCGGGCGACGCCGCCCGCGATCAGCGTGGCGCCCTTGGCGACCGCCTCGTCGACGTGCCGCTTGGTGGTCTCCAGCTGTCGCTCGCCGACCAGCGAGCCCATCTCGGCGCCGTACGCGAGGGAACGGCCGAGCCGCATCGCCTTCGTCCGCGCCGCGAAGCGCTCCACGAACTCGTCCGCGATCGACTCGTGGACGTACAACCGCTCGATGGAGATGCACAGCTGGCCCGCGGACGAGAAGCAGGCGCGCACCGCGCCCGCCGCGGCCTTGTCGATGTCGGCGTCGTGGAGCACCAGCATGGCGTTCTTGCCGCCGAGTTCGAGCGAGACGCCGACGAGCCGGCCCGCCGCGCCCTGCGCGACCTCGCGGCCGACGCGGGTGGAGCCGGTGAAGGATACGTAGTCGGCGTGCTTGACGATCTCGGGGCCGATGACAGGGCCCTCGCCCAGGACCACCTGGAAGACCTCGGCGGGCAGACCGGCCTCGATGATGAGGTCGCGGGCCCACAGGGCGGTCAGGCAGGTCTCCGTGTCGGGCTTCATCACAAGGGCGTTGCCCGCCACAAGTGCTGGCAGCGCGTCACCGATGGAGAGCTCGAGGGGGTAGTTCCAGGGCGCGATCTGGCCGACCACACCGCGCGGCTGACGGTTCTCGGTGACCTTCGTGAGGGTCGGTACGACGCCGGTGTGCCGCTTGGGGTTCAGATACGCGGGGGCCTTGCGGCCGTAGTGCCGCGCGGCGACGGCGACGGCCTGCAGCTCCTCGTGCGCGTGCAGCCTGGCCTTGCCGGTCTCCAGCTGGATGAGGTCGAGGACCTCGGCCTGGCGCTGCAGGACCAGATCGTGGAAGCGGAGCAGGACCGCGGCGCGGCGGCGGACCGGGGTCCGCTCCCAGGCGACCTGGGCCACGCGGGCGCGCTCGAAGGCGGTGGCCACGTCCTCGGGGGTGGACTCGGGCAGGTCGGCCAGCTTCTCGCCGCTGAACGGCGTGTGGTTGGCGGTCCGTCCCGTGCCGATCACGTCCCGGGTGAGCTGCGCGATCAGCTCGGGAGTCACCACGTCGGCGGTGGTGCGCGCGCCTTCGGGAGCGGCGGCTATCGGGTTCGTTCCGAGGGGCGCTGCGGTGGCCTGCGAGTCCGTCATGGTGGTGAGCGTAGGCCCAGGTCAGGGTTTTGGGTACCCGTCGGTAATCAGCTTTCACCGAGCACACACACGATGCCAGCGATCGCTGGCGGCAAAGCCCCTGATCAGGGGCTTAACCGGTGTCCGCAGCGCCTGGGAGGAGTCCGCAGGGGTCAGAGCTTGTCGATCCCCAGATTCGCGATGGCGGTCTTGGCCACCTCGCGGCCCCGCTCGGTGAAGTCGCCCTTGCCCGGGTAGTCGATCCACAGCCGGTACATGTTCCCGGACTTGGTCCGGTAGTAGAGGATCTTGGCCTCGTGCGGCTGCTCGGTCTCCGAGTCGGTGTACTTGACCGTGTTCTCGGCGGCCTTCCGATCCTTGTACTTGGTGTCGCCCGTCGTGCCGTCCGGAGCGGGATCGCCGGACATGTGGCTGAACGAGGTCTCGCCGCTCGCCTTGAAGTCCTCCATGTCGGCGTACGCCTGCGAGGCGGCGGACCCGAGGATCTCCTCGGAGGTGTCCTTCTTCTCGGCGAGGTCGAGCGTGATGAAGATGGCGCCACTGGGATCGGTGTACCTCACCCAGGTCTTGTCCGTGTCGGTGTCGTCGGGCTTGCTCTCCACGTAGTGCTCCGGAGCGGAGACAGTGGCGGCGACCACCTTCGACTCGTGCTCCTTCCAGCCCTCCGTGTCCGAACCCCCGAAGGGGTTCAGGGCGACCAGCACGCCCGCCGCCACGGCCACGACGGCCACACCGGCGATGACGGCAAGCGCCTTGCGGCTGAGGAAGACGCCCTTGCCTCCGGAGGCACCGCCACCGGTCTGGACGACCTGCGTGGGCGCAGCCTGCGGCGGCTGCCCCGCTTCCTCCAGCAGGGCGCGGACCTGCGCCGCGCGCGGCCGCTGGCTTGGCTCCTTCACCAGGAGGCCGTTGATCGCCTGCGCCAGCGGGCCCGAGGCCGAAGCCGGCGCCGCCGGGGTCGCGTTCAGGACGGACTGCAGCGTCGCCGGGGTGTTGTTGCGGCGGAACGGCGACACGCCCTCCGTCGCGGCGTAGAGCACCACACCGAGCGACCAGAGGTCCGACGCGGGGCCCGGGCGCTGGCCCAACACCCGCTCCGGGGCGATGAACTCGGGCGAACCGACGAAACCGCCCGTGTCCGTCAGGTTCGTCTCGCCCTCGATCTGGGCGATGCCGAAGTCGGTGAGAATGACCCGGTCGTGCTGCCCCAGCATCACGTTGTCCGGCTTGACGTCACGGTGCAGGATGCCCGCCTGGTGGGCGGCGTCCAGGGCACCGAGGACCTCGAGACCGATCCGGGCGGCGTCGCGGGCGCCCAGCGTGCCCTCCTGGAGCGCGGCGCCGAGCGAGCGGCCCTGGACCAGCTCCATGACGATCCACGGCTGGCCGTCCTCCACCGCCACGTCGTGGACGTTGACCACGGCCGGGTGGTCGAGTCGGGCCGCGGCGCGCGCCTCGCGGCGCATCCGCTCGAAGACGTTGGCACGCTCCCGCTCGGGCAGGTGGTCGGGGATCCGGGGTTCCTTGACGGCGACCTCGCGGTCCACCGTCTCGTCCTTCGCGCGCCAGACCGTGCCCATGCCGCCGTGGCCGAGCTTGGACAGCAGGCGGTAGCGGCCGGCGATCAGGCGCCCCGCGCCGGGATCCGGCTCGGACGGCTGATTCGGGACCACCTGGGTGGGCTGGGCGTACGGGGAGGGGGGCGGCGTCGGTGCGGCGGGCTGGTACGGCCCGGCCTGGTGGTGCGCGGTCTGCTGTTGCGATGCCGGTTGTGCTGGCTGTGCTGGCTGTGGTGGCTGCAGTCCGAAACTCGTGGGTTCGTACGCGCCGTTCGAGGCTCCCCCGTCATTGCTCATGCCCACATGAGTACCTTGCCGAAGCCATCAGGTTCCACTCGGGTCACTGACTTGTGACAGGGGTGATGCGCCGGGCCGCACTCCAGCGGCGTATCTCCGAGCCTCATCGACGTACGTCCGAACGTCATCGGCGTACGTCCGAGCCTCATCGGCGTACGAACAAGCCTCAGCGGCGCACGAACGAGTCCACCGCCGTGTCGAAATACCGCCTGCCCTCTTTGGCCCTGCCGACCGGCGCCGAGACCCACACGTCGTACATCCGACCGCCCTCCTCCCAGCACAGGTCGAACGTGTGCCGGTTGCCCTCCGCCTCCGTGAAGCCGTCCCAGCTGAACTGCCAGAGAGCTGCGGGCCGTCCGTTGTGCGAGGTCTCGGTGACCTCGCCGTCCCGGTAACCGGGGTTGTTCTTCGGCCCCTTCTCGTCGGAACGGCGCTGCACGGCGAGCGGGCCGCCCGGCTCCGTGGCCGAACTCTTGATGCCTATGCGGAAGGTGCCGCCCGGCGACTTGTAGAAGACGCGGGGCCCGTCCACCTCGCGCGTGAAGCCGACCGGCACGGCGAGCGTGAAGCCCCTGCGGTCCTTCGTGACGCGGTAGCCCTCGGGGGCTTCGGGCGCCGAAGGCTTCGGGGTGCTGGAACTGCGCGTCACCGTCACCGTCGGGGTCGGCGAAGGCGAGGGGCTCCCCGTCTGCGTCTGCCCGGTCTGCGAACTCTGCGAGGCCGGCGTCGACGGCGTACCGCCGCCCCCTTCGCCGTCCCTGCTCATCAGGAGCGCGGCGGACACCCCGGCCCCGGCCACCGCGGCCACGAGCGCGGCGGCGATCAGCATGGCGCGGCGCCGGCGGCGCGATGGCCCCGCCACTTGCGCGGGCGGACGGGTGGGCAGGTCACGGTAGGTGGGCGTGTAGCCGCCGAGCCGCCCGCCCGGCAGCGCCGACGGCTGCCCACCGGCCCGGCCCGCGGGCGTGGACGGCATCCGTCCCGTCTCGACATACGTCCGCAGCAGCCGCTCGGCATCGTCCACGCCGAGCCGCCGGTCGGGGTCACGTTCGAGGAGACCGAGGATGACGGGCAGCAGCGGCGCGGCGGCGGGCGGCGGGCGGATCTCGTCGAAGACGACAGCGTGCAGCACCTGGCTGATCGAATCCCGGCGGAAAGGCGACTCGCCGGTCACCGCGGCGACGAGGAGCGCGCCGAGCGACCAGAGGTCGGACTCGGGCCCTGTCCGCTCGCCCGACATCCGCTCGGGCGCGGTGTACTCCGGAGATCCCACGAAGGACCCGATCTCCGTGAGCGTCGTCGCCCCGCTGACCTGCGCGATCCCGAAGTCGGTGAGGACGACACGCCCGGTCGTCTCCTCCATGAGGACGTTGGCGGGCTTGATGTCGCGGTGCAGCACCCCGGCGGCGTGCGCGACGCGCAGCGCCCCGAGCAGGGCGATGCCCATCCGGGCCACCGCCCGCGCGTTCATCGGACCCGACCGCGCGATCCGCCCGGCCAGCGAACCGCCTTCGATCAACTCCATGACGATGTACGGGTGGTCGCCCTGTACGACGACATCGTGGACGACGATGATGTGCGGATGCTGGAGCTGCGCCGCAGCCCGCGCCTCGCGCAGGGTGCGTTCGACCTGCTGCATCGCGTCGGATTCGGAGAGCGTGTCGTCGAGGGCGAGTTCCTTGACCGCGACCTGGCGGCCGAGGAACTGATCCGTGGCCTGCCAGACCACGCCCATGCCACCCCTGCCCAGCCGCGCATCCAGGCTGTAACGGCCAGCTATGACCCGGGCGTTGCCCCCCACGCTCCCCATGCGGCCATCATGCCCCACACGTGTGCGGTCGGACCCTGTGAGCCTGCGCGGCGGACTGGTTCCGGCCGCTTGTCCCAGCCATCCCGGGTGCGGACGACCGCGTTCAGCTCTCCCGCCAGCCCCGGAGTATCGCGTCGAACTGCTGCCGCGCCTTGTCCCAGTCGGCGGCGGGGGACGACATGTAAATCACGTACTCGACGCCGTCACGGCTGATATAGCTCTGTGAGATGGCGCGGCGCGGGCCCGCGGTCGTGTCGTTCGCCCCCGCAGTCCAACTGAACTCCCAGAGCGCGCCCTGCAGGTCGCGGAAGGTGTTCTGGTCCAGCTGCAGCCGCTTGTAGCTGGGCTCCAGCTTGGGCTGCAGGTTCTTCTCCAGCTCCAGCTGATGCCTGTAGGGGCTCTCGAACGTCGTGTTGCGGTCCATGCTGATGCGTACGAAGTGCCGTCCGTGGTCCGGGGTGTAGTCGATCTGGCTGCCGTTGGCCTCGCGCTCCCAGCCCTTGGGCAGCATGAGGCTGAAGCCCGCGGCGTCCTTCACCCTGTGCCAGCCGTCGGGGATGCCGCCGACGGCCTTGCCCGGATTTCCGTCACTGGCCTGCGGCGTACTGCCGTTGTCGCTCTCCTGGAGGTACAGGTAGCCGGCGGCTCCGCCGCCGAGCAGCACGAGCACCGTGAGCGCAGCGACGATCGCGGGCCACTTGCGGCGCTTCGGGCTCTTGTACGAGGGCTGGTGGGCACCGTGGACGACGGTGCCGGAGTGGTGAGGTGCGGAGTTGGGGCCGGTGCCGGTGCCGGGCCCCGTTCCGATGCCGGTGTTGCTTCCGGAGCCGTACCCGGTGTTGTTTCCCGAGTCGTACCCGGTGTTGTTTCCGGAGCCGTACCCGGCGTTGTTCCCGGAGTCGTACCCGGTGCTGGTTCCCTGGGCGACGGTGCCGGGCTGCGGTGTCTGCGCATACGGCTGGGGCTGCGGCTGCGGTTGGGACTGCGAGTGCGGTTGGGACTGCGAGTGCGGTTGGGACTGCGACTGCTGGGACGGGGTGTGGACCTGCGTCGGCACGTACGCAGGACCGGCGCTCGGCTGCCGCCCCTCCGCCGCCTCTGCGAGCATCAGCTCGGCCACTTCCGCGGTCGGCCGGGTGTCCGGGTCCTTGCGCAGAAGCGCGCTGATGACCGTGCCGAGCGCCCCCGCGTGCTCGGGCGGCGAGGGCTCCTCCGTGACCACGGCCTGCATCGTGCCGATCGGCGACGTGCGGCGGAACGGGGAGTTGCCCTCGACCGCCGTGTACAGCGTGGCGCCGAGTGCCCACAGGTCCGACGCGGGGCCGGGGTTGGCACCGCTGACCCGCTCGGGGGCCAGATAGTCGACGGAACCGACGACCTCGCCGGTCCGCGTGATCGTCGAGTCGCCCTCGATCGCGGCGATCCCGAAGTCGGTGAGCAGGATGCGCCCGTCGTTCGACAGGAGGACGTTGCCGGGCTTGACGTCGCGGTGCAGGACGCCGGCGGCGTGCGCGGCGCGCAGGGCCTTCAGGGTCCACAGGCCGATACGGGCGGCCTCGACGGGCTCGATGCGGCCACGGTCCTTGACGGCGTCGGCGAGCGAACAGCCCTCGACCAGCTCCATCACGATCCAGGGCCGGGCGTCGTACTCGAGGACGTCGTGGACGGTGACGACCGCGGGGTGGTTGATCCGGGCCGCGGCCCGCGCTTCCGCGTGCGTGCGCGCGAAAAGGACCGCGCGGTCGGCCTCTGCCACGAACTGGGCAGCCGTCAGCTCCTTGACGGCGACGGTCCGGTGCAGCACCTCGTCGTGCGCCCGCCACACTCGTCCCATGCCACCGCGGCCTATGGACTCACCGAGCCGGTAGCGGCCCGCGAGGAGCAGGCCTTGCATCTGATTCACGATCCCCCGCAATGGTTCTGACATGGCCCAGGTTAGGGAGCGGGGGGCGTGCGGGGAACCTCCGGGGGTGCTCAGAGACCTCACTGTGACGCGTGACGCAACTAAACGGGGCGTTCCAGGACACCAACTACCGCTGATCAGAGGGCTAATTCAGCATTCATGAATGTTTACGAACATCCATGACCGCCTAAGAGCACCTGTGAAACTTCATGAACGTCTGTGAACTTTTACGAACTTTAATGACCGCGAAGGGCCGCCCTCAGTCGACTTGATACGTGGCCGAAGCCTGCTCGAAGAGCCGCGACACCTCGTCACGTTCGGCTTCAGGACCCCGGATCTGCACGACGTGGTACTTACCGCCGACGGCCATCGCGAGATTGCGCACGAAGGTCTCACGCCCCTCCGCATCCTGCCAAGTGAACTGCCCCTCGGCCATGGTCCGCCCGCCGACCTCCACCGTCCGCATCCCGCTGGAGGTGGCCCAGGTCGAGTCGCGGAACGGCTGCAACTCGCGCTCGTGCTCGCGCTGGTACTTCATCGGGTCCTTGCCGTACTCGTCCGTGCCGTCCCGCCCCGGCACGACGATCAGCTCGAAGTCCCCGTGCGTGTAAAGGATCTGCCCCCGCCCGTTCTTGGGCTGCCGGTCCCAGCCGCTGGCGACGGCGACCCGGAAGCCCTCAGCGTCCTTGCGGAGCGCGAAGCCCCGCGGCAGATCGGGCCCGCCGGTCTGCGTCTTCTCCGTGTCCGGGCTCTTGTCGGGCTTATCGCTCGGCCGGTCGGACTTGCCGTCCTCGCTCGGCCGGGCGCTGGGGCTGCTGTCGGAGTCCGGCGCCTGGCTGCTGCCGGGGTTCCCCGCGGAGCCGGCACGGTCACTGCCCCCGGTCTCCCCGGACTTGGGCATGAAGGCCACGGCGTACGCGATCGCCGCGACGAGCCCGACCAGGACAAGGATGAGCAGAAGTCGCCCCAGGGAATGCGGCCGCCCCGTCCCGCTCTGCTTGGGAACGCCGCCCCGCTTCGGCGCTTCGCTCCGCTTGGGCCTGGGCTTGGGCACATCGCTGCGCCTGGGCGCGGCCGCGGGTGCGGGTGCGGGCGCCACGGACGCCATCCTGGCTTCCCGTCCCCGCTTGGGCTGCTTGGGCTGCTTGTGCTTGTGACGCCCGTTCTGCCGGTTCGACGTCGGGGTGGCGGCGGGCGCGGAGCCGCGCCGCTTCTCGGGTGTACGCCGCTTCTTGCGACGTACGAGATCACCGCGACGGCGTACGACGGGCAGCCGCCGGGCGTCGAACGGCGGCGCGGGCACGACGTTCACACCGGCTTCCGGCTCGGGCGCCGAGCGGACCAGCGAACGCAGCCAGCCGTTCAGCTCCTCGAAGTCGAGCCGCTCGGTGGGGTCCTGCCGCAGCAACGACTCGACGACGGGCCGCAGCGGCCCGCACTCCTCCGCGTAGGCGGGCGGCTCGGCGCACACCAGCTGGACGAGCTCGAAGGTGCTCTCCTCCGGGTAGGGCGCGTGGCCCTGCACGGCCCGGAACAGCAGGGCGCCAAGCGCCCAGAGGTCGGTCGCGGGCCCGATGGGCGGAGCTAACTGCCAGTTCTCGTGCACGGGCCCGGCCTGCTCGGGCGCCCATCGCTCGGTCACGCCTCCGACCACGGTCATCCGTGCGTGCCGGGCGCGCTCCGCGGCAAGAGCGGTGGCGGGGCCACGCCGGGCGCCGCTCCGCTCGGCGACGAGGGCGTCCCAGTAGCTGTGGCCGGGTGCGGAGGACGTGGGCGCGGGAACAGGGGTGGCGGGGGCTGGAGTGGCGGGGGCGGGAATGGCGCCCGGCGCGCCGCTGCTGACGGCGGAACCCGGCGCGTCGTTACGCGGCGTGGGGCCAGGCCCGCCATTGTGACCGGGCCCTCCGTTATGACCAGGCCCGCCCTTGCGACCAGGCCCTCCGTCGTGAGCAGGCCCTCCGTTGTGGCCGGCTGCGCCGGTCGGCCCCGCGCCCCTCGGCACAGCCCCATGCCACTGCTTCGTGTCCCCGACGCCGTACGGATCCAGGATCCGCCCGGCAGCCTCGGCCTCGGCCTCACCACGGCTGCCGCCACCGCTGCCGCTCTCCTCGTCGTACCCCGGACTCGCCCCGTACGACCCACCGGCCCTGGGCCCCGGCACCTCTCCGCCCCGCGCCGCAGCCCGCGCCCCTGCGCGATACGCGGCTATCGCGCTGGTCCGAGCCGCCCGCGCGTCACTCTCGGGCTCCACGGCAGGGGCAGCCTCGATCGCCGCATTCCCACGCGACCCATCAGCGTCGCCAGTCTCGTAGGCCTCATAGGCCTCGTAGGCCCCGTCAGGCTCGTCCCCATCGTGCTCACCCCCGCCACCACCAGCAGCACCGGCGCGGGCGTCAGGAGCGCTCTCAGAGCCCGCGAAGAGCTCCTCGGGCCGAGGGTCGTACCCGCACAACGCTTCTTCCGCCGCGCCCGCCGCGAGGCCCGTGAGGACCACCCGGCCGTCGTCGCAGACCAGGACCGTGCGAGCGGTGATGTTCCGGTGGACCCAGCCGTGCGCGTGCAGCACCCGCAGCGCCGTCACCACGTCCGACGCGATCTCCGCGGCCCGGTACGGGCTCAGAGGCCGGTCCGCGAGCAGCGCGGCAAGCGGCCTCGCCGCCACCAACTCGCTGACTATCCACAGCGAACCGCCCTCGGCGAACACGTCGAAGACCTGGTCGAGCCGAGGGTGGTCGGGAATCTGCGCGGCGGCCTGTGCCGCCTCTATCGCGCGCCGCACCGCCGGATCCGACGGCCTGCGCGTCGTACGCGCCGACGGCCGCCGCACCGCCCCCGCGCTCACGAACCCCGCAGGAAGCTCCCCCTCCGGGAGGTCACGCTCATCGAGCTCGAGCACTTCCGCATCGACGACCTCGGGCAATGGCACCTGCCTGACCAGGACTTCCTGCCCGCTGTAGGTATCGAAGGCCCGCGTCTCGGCGAGTTCGTACTCATCCGCGGGAGGCAGCGGCAGGCGATAGCGGTCGGCGAGTACCCGCCCCGCATATTCGTCCACGACGCCTCCCCGCGTCCGCCCGGTGGTCAAATCCGTTCGTGTTACGCCCTGTTGCGGCTGCGTACGGTCCGCAGGCACTCACGATACGTGCCGGAGGCAAACCACATTGAAGGGATTCCAGATCTCACCGGTACCCGTTCCGCGGACTCCCTGATTCCCCGAAGCCCGCGCCCCCGACCTCCCGCATCGCGGCCGAACCGCTGCCGCACCACGACAGCCCCACGACCGCACCGCTGTCGCTTGGCTTGTTCTGTGCCACTTCTGCGCTACTTCTTCGCTACTTCTTCGCTACTTCTTCGGCTTGAACGACTTCGTGAAGGTCTGCCAGGCGTCCTTGCGCTCGGCGCTGTCCCACTTGTCGGCCTTGGCCGTGTACATCATTCCGTAGCCCAGACTGCCGTTGACGACGAACCCGCGGTCTATCGAGCGGTACTTCGTGCCGCCGTCGACGTACGTGAACTCCCAGTCGGCCGTGTTCCAGCCGCGGTAGTCGGCCTTCTCTATCCGGATCCGCTTGTACTGCGAGCGGACCATGTACGACTCCTGCTTCTTCCAGTCGCTCACGGGGTCGGACTTGGGGGTGGACGTCCAGCCGATCAGCAGCTTCTGCCCGTCCGGACCGGTGAAACGCGCGCCCGCGGCAGCCGTGGACTCGTACTTCCAGCCCTTGGGCAGGCCCACCGAGAACCCTTGGGAGTGCTTGTACGTCGACTCGGCGCCGTCATCCGGCTTCTTGCCGGAGTCGTCCCCGCTGTCGTCGCCGCTCTCGCTCTGGTCCTTGCCGTCATCCGAACCGGAGCTCTCGTCCGAACCCGCGCCCTTGTCCGCCTCGCCCTTGCCCTTGTCGGCACCGCCGTCCTGCCCGGCGCCCTTGTCCTTCTCCTTGTCCTTCTCGCCGCCGCCCGCGGTCGCCCCGCTGGACGTGGTCTTGTCGCCGCCGCTCTTGCTGTCCCCGGCGCCGCTCTCGTCCCCGCCGCTCAGCGAGAAGGCAAGAACAGTTCCGAGCACCGCGATCGCGAGGGCCACCGAGAAGATCACGAGCGTGCGCCGCGGCACCACATCGGTGAGCGAGGCCTTGGGAGGCGTCGCACGCGGCGGCGCCGCGGGAACCGGCGGAGTACTGGAACCAGCATCAGCCCCAGACCCTGATCCAGACGCAGACCCAGAAACCGCAGCAGTCCCGGAATCAGCCGCTCCCGCGCCCGTGCCCCGCGCGGTGGCCGCAGCCGCGGCCGCACGTACCGACCGGAGCGCACCCTTCAGCCGGTCAGCCGTCTCCTCGCCCTTGCCGCCCCCGGAGTTCACGCCGGAGTCCACGGAGGAGTTCGCAGTGGTTCCAGCGGTCTCGGAGGCCCCTGCGGCCCCAGCAGCCCCGGCGGACTCAGACGCAGCCGCCGAGCCGGCGGCACCCGCGGCCACGCCACCCGCCGCGCCCGCCCCGGCCGCACGACCGGCGCCCGACTTCCCCTTGCTCTTGCTCTTGTTCTTACCGAAGCGCTTGCCCAAGGACGGCGGCACCGGAGGCAACGGCACGACCTTCGTCGCGTCGACCGGCTCCGGCTCGTCCTTGACCTCGGGCGCGTGGATCACGTCGAGCAGGAATGCCCGTGCCCCCGCGTCGTCGAGCCGCTGGTCGGGGTCCTTGGCGAGCAGGCCGTAGATGACCTTCTCCAACGGCCCGGCGTTCGTCGGCTGTTCGACGTCCTCGGTCATGACCGCGGTCAGGGTGGCGATCGCCGACCCCTTGTCGTACGGAGGCACGCCCTCCACCGCCGCGTACAGCAGCCCGCCCAGCGACCACAGGTCGGCCGCCGGACCCGGCTTGTGCCCACGCGCCCGCTCCGGGGAGATGTACGAGGGAGCGCCGACGAGCATGCCGGTGGACGTGATCGACGGGTCGCCCTCGACCTGCGCGATACCGAAGTCCGTGAGGACGACCCGCCCGTCCTCGGCGATCAGCACGTTGGACGGCTTCACGTCGCGGTGCAGAATCCCCTCGCGGTGCGCGGAACGCAGCACGTCGAGCACCGCGAGGCCGACCTCGGCCGCGCGCCTGGGCGTGAGCAGCCCGTCCTCGCGAAGGGCCTCGGCGAGCGACTTGCCCTCGACCAGCTCCATCACGATCCACGGCCGGTCGTCCTCGTCGACCACGTCGTACACGGTCACCGCGCTGGTGTTGCGGATCCGTGCGATCGCCTTGGCCTCACGCAACGTACGCGTGATGAGCCGCCGCTTCTCGTCCTCGTCGATGCTCGAGGGGAAGCGCAGTTCCTTCACCGCGACCGTACGGCCGAGCGTCTCGTCCTTGGCGCGCCAGACGGTTCCCATTCCGCCGCGGCCGAGCACCTCGCCCAGCCGGTAGCGCCCGGAGAGGAGACGTTCGCTCTTGTCCTGACGGGACTGACCCGCCTTCTCCGCGTCCGACATGCGTCCCCTCTGCTGCTACCGCTGCTACCCGCGCAACCCGCCCTGACAGAGCCTTCATTGTCCCTTACTTCGGGACTGGTCTACGCCCAGGGTCCAACGTCCCTCATGACGGGCTCCGCACAAGGAGGGGACCACCATGCCCGTTCCACGGACACTGTCGGCCCTACCCCTTGCGGTGGCCCTCATCGGCCTGGCCTCCGCCAGTGCGCCGCCGGCCGCGAAACCGGCCGTGGGCGCCACTCTTCCGTTGCTCGTCACCTGAAGCAAGGCCCCGCCGCGGCACTGTTGGCCCGCGAAGCCCCATGGTCCACGGCATATACCTCTACCCGCAGAAGCTGTGCCGCGGCACCTCGGGCCGGGGCCACACCGATGAGTCAGCGGGCCCGGCCCTTGAACGGAAGCTCCTGAAGGCTGAGTTCTGCCCGTAGGGCTTCGCGTCGACCGGGCCCCGCAGGGGTGCTCCAGAGCGGGACGATATCCGTGCTCCAGAGCAGGACGATGCCCGTGCTCTAGAGCGGGACGATGTCCGGTGCCCCCAGCCTCGCCGCGTCCGCCGTCAGGTCGTCCGGCTGCCGCTGCGACTCGCGCTCCGCCTCCACCCGCTTCTCGTAGTGCTGTACCTCCCGCTCCACCTGGTCCTTGTCCCAGCCTAGGACCGACGCCATCAGCTCCGCGCACACCCGCGCACTGCGCGTGCCCCGGTCGAACGTCTCGATCGAGATGCGCGTGCGCCGCGTCAGCACGTCGTCCAGATGCCGTGCGCCCTCGTGCGACGCGGCATAGACGATCTCGGCGCGCAGATAGTCGTCCGCGGCCGGTAGCGGCTCGCCCAGCGTGGGGTCGGCCGTGATGAGTGCCAGGACTTCCTCCGCCAGCGATCCGTACCGGTTCAACAGGTGCTCCACGCGCACCACATGAAGGCCTGTGCGTGCCGCGATCCTGGCGCGCGCGTTCCACAGCGCCTTGTACCCCTCGGCGCCGACCAGCGGAATGTCCTCGGTGACACATTCGGCGACCCGCTGGTCGAGGCCGTGCACCGCCTCGTCCACGGCGTCCTTCGCCATCACCCGATACGTCGTGTACTTGCCGCCCGCGATGACCACGAGGCCCGGCGCCGGATGCGCCACCGTGTGCTCGCGCGACAGCTTGCTCGTGGCGTCCGACTCACCGGCGAGCAACGGCCGGAGCCCCGCGTACACCCCTTGCACGTCGTCCCGTGAGAGGGGCACCCCGAGCACCGAGTTCACATGCTCGAGCAGATAGTCGATATCGGCGCTGGACGCCGCCGGATGCGCCTTGTCCAGGTCCCATTCGGTGTCGGTCGTCCCCACGATCCAGTGCCGGCCCCACGGAATGACGAAGAGGACGCTCTTCTCCGTCCGCAGGATCAGACCGGTCGTCGAGTTGATCCGGTCCTTCGGTACGACCAGATGGATGCCCTTGGACGCCCTGACGTGGAACTGGCCCCGCTCCCCGACCATCGCCTGCGTGTCGTCCGTCCACACACCGGTGGCGTTGACCACCTGCTTGGCCCTGACCTCGTACTCCCCGCCGCCCTCGACGTCCTGCACCGTGGCGCCGACGACGCGTTCGCCCTCGCGCAGGAAGCCCGTCACGCGGGCCCGGTTGGCGACCTTGGCGCCGTACGCCGCCGCTGTGCGCACCAGTGTTGCCACATAGCGCGCGTCGTCCATCTGCGCGTCGTAGTACTGCATGGCCCCCACCAGCGCGTCCTTCTTCAGACACGGGGCGACGCGCAGGGCGTGACGCCGGGTCAGGTGGCGGTGCATGGGAAGGCCGCGGCCGTGTCCCCGCGACATCGACATGGCGTCGTACAACGCGACGCCCGACCCGGCATAGATCCGCTCCCAGCCCTTGTGCTGCAAGGGGTAGAGAAACGGCACCGGCTTCACGAGGTGCGGGGCGAGCCGCTCCAGGAGCAGGCCGCGCTCCTTCAGCGCCTCCCGCACAAGCGCGAAGTCGAGCATCTCCAGATAGCGCAGGCCGCCGTGGATCAGCTTGCTCGACCGGCTCGATGTGCCCGACGCCCAGTCCCGTGCCTCGACGAGGCCGGTCGACAGACCGCGGGTCACGGCGTCCAGTGCGGTGCCCGCACCGACCACTCCCGCGCCCACGACCAGGACATCCAGCTCCCGCTCGGCCATTCCCGCAAGTGACTCGGCGCGCTCCGCCGGTCCCAAGGTCGCTGTCCTCACCGCTGCCTCCCGTTAGCTGTCGGGTGTGGTCGCGCTCACATCATGCCCAGATTCTGGTCGTGTCCGCTGAGTTCGGCCGCCGCCTGTGGACAACACTCCGACACCTGGCACAGGGCAATGCCGCATAACGGTCATATTTACTCCTAGTCTGACATTGCGCTGGTCCGGCTTGTCCACAGGGCTTGCGCGCTCGTCCCGCTCCGGCTATTGGGAGGACGGCCCCCCGCCATGCCCGCAGATCTCGCCGTCATCGGTCTCGGCCGCCTCGGCCTGCCCCTCGCCCAGGCCGCCGTCTCCGGCGGCATCGCCACCATCGGCTACGACCCGGCCCGCGCCGTCGACCTGGCGAGCGGCCGCCTGCCCTGCGACGGCGCCGAGGGAACCCTCACCGCCGCCGATGTCCGCCGGATGCTCTCGGGGGGTTTCCGGCCCACCACCGACCCGGTCGAGCTCGGCCGGGTCCGCACCGCGGTCATCTGCGCTCCTACTCCTCCGGCAGCCGACCGCACCCTCGACCTGAGCCAGGTGGCCGACGCCGCCCGCGCCCTGGCCGCGCGCCTGCGCCCGCACACCACGGTCATCCTCGAGTCACCCGCGTACCCCGGAACCACGGAGGAATTCCTCCGCCCCATCCTCGAAGAGGGCTCGGGCCTGCGCGCGGGCCGCGACTTCCACCTGGCGCACTCGCCCGGCCGCCTCGACCCGGGCAACCGCACCCACGGCTACGCCGGCACCCCCAAGGTCATCGGCGGCCTCACCCCGGCCTGCACCGAGTCGGCAGCCGCCTTCTACGGCCGCCTCACCGACAAGGTCGTACGCGCGCGTGGCCCGCGAGAAGCCGAGACCGTGCACCTCCTGGAGACCAACTACCGGCACGTGAACATGGCCCTGGTCAATGAGATGGCCGTGCTCTGCCACGACCTGAGCATCGACCTGTGGGACGTCATCCGCTGCGCCGAGACCAAGCCCTTCGGCTTCCAGGCCTTCCGCCCCGGCCCCGGCGTAGGCGGCCACGGCGTCCCCCTGGACATCCCGGGACCCGGCCGCGGCGCACGCGGCCTGCGCATGGTCGAACTGGCCCAGCAGGTCAACGACCGCATGCCCCGGTACGTGATCCAGCGCTCGGCGACCCTGCTCAACGAACACGGCAAGTCCGCCCGCGGCGCCCGCGTCCTGCTCCTCGGTGTCACCTACAAGCCCGACCTCGCCGACCAGCAGGGCTCCCCCGCCCAGGAGGTCGCGACCCGCCTGATGGAGATGGGCGCCGCCGTCAGCTACCACGACCCCTACGTGCCCAGCTGGAGCGTGCTCGGCCACCCCGTCCCCCGCGCGGACTCCCTCTACGAAGCCGCGGCCGACGCCGACCTCACGATCCTGCTCCAGCACCACCGCACGTACGACCTGCAGGGTCTTGCCGTGAAGGCCCAGCTGCTCCTCGACACCCGCGGCGCGACCCCGGCGGGCGCGGCCCACCGTCTCTGACGCACACAAGAAGGGCCCCGGTACGAGTACCGGGGCCCTTCTTAAAGAAGAGGTCGATCAGCTCTGAGAAGCAGGCGATCAGCGCTTGTGCTGCGAGTCCCCGACCGTCACCTCGACGCGCTGGAACTCCTTGAGCTCGCTGTAGCCCGTCGTCGCCATCGCCCGGCGCAGCGCCCCGAAGAAGTTCATCGAGCCGTCCGGGATGTGCGAGGGACCGGTGAGGATCTCCTCCGTCGTGCCGACCACACCGAGGTCGACGCGCTTGCCGCGCGGCACGTCCTCGTGGACGGCCTCCATGCCCCAGTGGTGCCCCTTGCCGGGCGCGTCCGTGGCGCGCGCGAGCGGGGAGCCCATCATCACCGAGTCGGCGCCGCAGGCGATGGCCTTGGGCAGGTCGCCGGACCAGCCCACGCCACCGTCCGCGATGACGTGCACGTACCGGCCGCCGGACTCGTCCATGTAGTCACGGCGGGCGGCCGCGACATCCGCGACGGCGGTGGCCATCGGCACCTGGATGCCCAGGACGTTGCGCGTGGTGTGCGCGGCGCCACCGCCGAAGCCGACGAGGACACCGGCCGCGCCCGTACGCATCAGGTGCAGCGCGGCGGTGTACGTGGCGCAGCCGCCGACGATCACCGGCACGTCGAGCTCGTAGATGAACTGCTTGAGGTTGAGCGGCTCGGCGGCACCGGAGACGTGCTCGGCGGAGACGGTGGTCCCGCGGATGACGAAGATGTCGACACCGGCGTCCACGACGGCCTTGGAGAACTCGGCGGTGCGCTGCGGGGAGAGCGCGGCGGCGGTGACCACGCCCGAGTCGCGCACCTCCTTGATGCGCTGCCCGATCAGGTCGGCCTGGATCGGAGCCGCGTAGATCTCCTGGAGGCGCCGCGTCGCGTTGTCGGTGTCCAGCTCCGCGATCTCGTCGAGCAGCGGCTGCGGGTCCTCGTACCGCGTCCACAGGCCTTCGAGGTTCAGGACGCCGAGACCACCCAGCTCACCGATGCGGATCGCGGTCTGCGGGGAGACGACCGAGTCCATCGGGGCCGCCAGGAAGGGCAGCTCGAAGCGGTAGGCGTCGATCTGCCAGGCGATCGAGACCTCCTTCGGGTCGCGGGTACGACGGCTCGGCACGACGGCGATGTCGTCGAAGGCGTACGCCCGGCGGCCGCGCTTGCCGCGCCCGATCTCGATCTCAGTCACGTGGGTGGCCCTTCAGCTTTCTTCGGTACTTCGCACTTCTTAGGCACTTCGGCACTCGGTCTGCCGTTCCAGTATCCCCGACGCGCGCAAAGGGGGCGGCCCCGGGAATCCGGACCGCCCCCACGCGCGCGTGCGCGGCGAAATTCGGGTCAGCGCTTGTTCGTGTAGTTCGGCGCCTCGACCGTCATCTGGATGTCGTGCGGGTGGCTCTCCTTGAGGCCCGCGGACGTGATGCGCACGAAGCGGCCCTTGGACTCCATCTCGTCGACGGAGGCGGCGCCCACGTAACCCATCGTCTGGCGCAGGCCGCCGACGAGCTGGTGCAGCACGTTGCCCAGCGGGCCGCGGTAGGGCACCTGCCCCTCGATGCCCTCGGGGACGAGCTTGTCGTCCGAGGAGACCTCCGCCTGGAAGTAGCGGTCCTTCGAGTACGAACGTCCCTGGCCACGGCCCTGCATGGCACCGAGCGAACCCATGCCGCGGTAGGACTTGAACTGCTTGCCGTTGATGAACATCAGCTCACCCGGCGACTCCTCGCAGCCCGCGAGCAGCGAGCCGAGCATCACGGTGTCGGCGCCGGCGGCCAGCGCCTTGCCGATGTCACCGGAGTACTGGAGGCCACCGTCGCCGATGACCGGGACACCGGCCGCACGCGCGGCGACAGCCGCCTCGTAGATGGCGGTGACCTGCGGGACGCCGATTCCGGCGACCACGCGCGTGGTGCAGATGGAACCCGGCCCGACACCGACCTTGACGCCGTCGACACCGGCGTCGATGAGCGCCTGCGCTCCGTCGCGCGTCGCGACGTTGCCGCCGATGACGTCGACGTTCACGCCCGACTTGATCTTCGACATCCAGCTCAGGGCGTTGCTGTTGTGACCGTGCGAGGTGTCGACGATCAGGAAGTCGACCCCGGCGCCGGCAAGGGCCTGCGCCCGCTCAAGTGCCTCGGGGCTCGCACCGACGGCGGCACCGACGAGGAGACGTCCCTCGGCGTCCTTGGCGGCGTTCGGGTACTGCTCGGCCTTCTTGAAGTCCTTGACGGTGATGAGGCCCTTGAGGATCCCCGCGTCGTCGACGAGCGGCAGCTTCTCGATCTTGTGGCGGCGGAGGAGCTCCATGGCGTCCACACCGCTGATCCCGACCTTGCCGGTCACGAGCGGCATGGGGGTCATGACCTCGCGCACCTGACGGCTGCGGTCGTTCTCGAAGGCCATGTCGCGGTTGGTGACGATGCCGAGCAGCTTGCCCGCCGGGTCGGTCACCGGAACGCCGCTGATGCGGAACTTGGCACACAGCGCGTCGGCCTCAGCCAGCGTCGCGTCCGGATTCACGGTGATCGGGTCGGTCACCATGCCGGACTCGGAGCGCTTCACGAGGTCGACCTGGTTGACCTGGTCCTCGATCGACAGATTGCGGTGCAGCACACCGACGCCACCCTGCCGCGCCATGGCGATGGCCATGCGGGCCTCGGTGACCTTGTCCATCGCCGCCGAGAGCAGCGGGATGTTCACGTGGACGTTGCGAGAGATGCGGGACGAGGTGTCGACCGCGTTCGGGAGGACCTCCGACGCACCGGGCAGCAACAGCACGTCGTCGTAGGTCAGCCCGAGCGTCGCGAATTTCTCGGGCACTCCGTCGACGTTTGCAGTCATGACACCTTCCCCAAATGGCCTTGATCGGTGCGGATGTCCATGCTAACGGGAACCGAGGGTGTCTCATTCCACGATCAAGATCATCGACCAGGTTTGTACGTTCATACGGCACGAACCGACGCCGAAAGCGATCGCTGGGCAACCGCCGGGCGACCGATGACCGCTACTGCTCGGCCAGTGCCCGCAGCCGGCTCAACGCGCGATGCTGCGCGACCCGCACAGCTCCCGGGGACATCCCCAGCATCTGCCCGGTCTCCTCGGCCGTGAGCCCGACCGCGATCCTCAGAAGCAGCAGCTCGCGCTGGTTCTCCGAGAGGTTGGTCATGAGCTTCTTGGCCCATTCGGCATCGCTGCTGAGCAGCGCGCGCTCCTCGGGACCGAGGGAGTCGTCGGGCCGTTCCGGCATCTCGTCCGACGGAACCGCCGTGGAGCCGGGATGGCGCATCGCCGCGCGCTGCAGGTCGGCGACCTTGTGCGCGGCGATCGCGAAGACGAACGCTTCGAAGGGGCGCCCCGTGTCCTTGTACCGCGGCAGGGCGAGAAGGACCGCGACGCACACTTCCTGCGCCAGGTCCTCGACGAAGTGCCGTGCGTCACCGGGCAGTCGAGAGAGCCGCGTGCGGCAGTACCGCAGCGCCAGGGGGTGCACATGAGCCAGGAGATCGTGCGTGGCCTGGTCATCGCCCTCGACCGCGCGAAGGACGAGGGCACCAATCACCGTCGTCTTGTCATCGCGCATCGGTCCATGGTGCCTTGGCGCTGATTGATCCGTGGCACCACGTCCATAGTTGTGCACCGAAGCGTTATGAGCAGGTGCGCCGGAACTCATCTCGTGCGCCCTCCCCTCCCGCTCGACCGACCTGTCCCCGAGGAACTCCACACCTCAAGGATGCGGCATCGGCGGCGAAGCAACGGCAACCGCTCCCGAGAAAGGGAGCGACGGGCGTCCGTCACCCCGCCCACCACACAGCGGGCGGGGATCGCCGTGCCCGCACGGCGACACACCTATCGGACCAGGCCCCAGCGGAAACCGAGCGCCACGGCGTGCGCGCGGTCCGAGGCGCCGAGCTTCTTGAACAACCGCCTGGCGTGGGTCTTGACCGTGTCCTCGGAGAGAAAAAGCTCACGTCCGATCTCGGCGTTGGACCGGCCGTGGCTCATGCCCTCGAGCACCTGGATCTCACGCGCGGTGAGGGTGGGCGCAGCGCCCATCTCGGCCGAACGCAGTCTGCGCGGAGCCAGTCGCCACGTCGGGTCGGCGAGCGCCTGTGTGACGGTCGCGCGCAGTTCGGCGCGCGATGCGTCCTTGTGCAGATAGCCGCGGGCACCGGCGGCGACCGCGAGTGCGACACCGTCCAGATCCTCGGCCACGGTGAGCATGATGATGCGCGCACCGGGGTCGGCGGACAGCAGCCGCCGGACTGTCTCGACGCCGCCCAGACCGGGCATGCGTACGTCCATCAAAATCAAGTCCGAGCGGTCGGCGCCCCAGCGGCGGAGGACTTCCTCGCCGTTGGCCGCTGTCGTCACGCGCTCGACACCGGGCACGGTCGCGACCGCGCGGCGGAGCGCCTCTCGGGCAAGCGGGGAGTCGTCGCAGACGAGGACGGATGTCATGACCGCCCTCCGCAGCTGATGCGCGTCACCTTGAGCCTCCAGGCTGGTACATATTCGTCACCTGTGCGGTTGACGCTCTCGGACACTTGCCCGAGCGCTTGTTCTTTCAACCGCCTCGCACTCTCAACGACGGTCACCCGAAAGAGTTACGGGGCGGTCGGCCTCGTTCGGCACTCTACGTGAGGGCGCGGACACAGAGCAGACGGCGCAAGAGACCCTCAACCTTTCATCACAACCCATGCCCCATTTAGCCGCTTTCCTTCCCTTTTACTGGTGTCTGTGGCTAGATTTTCCAATGAGTCATATTTTCATCTCCTTAGACAGTAGATGTACGGTCATGGGCACCGTATCCGCGCATAACGGCTACCAGGAGACAAGCAATGGCAGATTTCTCCCGCCTTCCCGGACCGAACGCAGATCTCTGGGACTGGCAGCTCCTCGCGGCCTGCCGCGGGGTCGACAGCTCGCTCTTCTTCCATCCCGAGGGCGAGCGGGGCGCGGCACGCAGCGCGCGTGAGAACTCGGCCAAGGAGGTCTGCATGAGGTGCCCGGTGCGGGCGGAGTGCGCCGCTCACGCCCTCGCGGTACGAGAGCCGTACGGCGTGTGGGGCGGGCTTACCGAGGACGAGCGCGAGGAGCTCATGGGCCGCGCCCGCAACCGCCTCGTCACGACGTCCGCACCGTCGGCATCAGCCTGAAGGAACGTTTCTGCACACGCACGCCCAGCAGAGGCGCACTCAGCCGGCAAAAGCGCACTCAGCGCTCAGCGGCCCTCGCGAGGTGGTCGAGCGTGGCCGCCACCGCGGGTACCTGCGCCAGATCGGGCAGGGTGAGCGCGACGATCTCGCGCTGGACGGCAGGCTCCACCGTCACTGTGCGTGCACCTTTGGGGCGTACGGACTCGATGGCGAGCTCGGGCAGCACGGCGACTCCCAGGCCCGCGCCCACCAGGCCGATCACCGCCGGATAGTCGTCGGTGGCGAAGTCGATGCGGGGCACGAAACCCGCCCCTTCGCAGACCTCGACCAGCTGCCTGCGACAGCGCGGACAGCCCGCGATCCACGGCTCGTCGGCCAGTTCCCCGATGGCGACCGAATCCGCCTTGGCGAGCCGGTGCCCCTCGGGCACGAGACCGACGAGCCGGTCGGCGAGCAGCGGGCGCACGACCAGGTCGTCCCACTCCTCTGCGGCGGACGCGCCCTCATAGCGGAAGGCGAGCGCCACATCGCAGTCGCCCTCGCGCAGCATCTCGACCGAGCGCGGCGGTTCGGCCTCCTCGAGCGAGACCCGCGTTCCGGGGTGCGCGGCGCGCAGGGCGGCGAGCGCGCTCGGCACCAGCGTCGAGCTGCCGCTGGGGAAGGAGACGAGGCGGACCCGGCCCGCCCGCAGGCCCGCGATGGCGGCGACCTCCTCCTCGGCGGCGGTCAGACCGGACAGGATCCCGGCGGCGTGCCGGACCAGGGCCTCGCCCGCCTGGGTGAGGCGCATCTCGCGGCCCGTGCGGATCAGCAGCGGCGTACCCACGGAGGCTTCGAGTGCCTTCATCTGCTGGCTGACGGCGGGCTGGGTGCAGCCGAGGTCGCGCGCCGCGGCCGAGAAGGATCCGGTGGCGGCGACCGCACGCAGGACGCGGAGATGGCGGGCCTCAATCATGAATCAAGCATAAGTGACGCTTGGATAAGACGCCCAATAATGCGTCGACGCTTTGAGCAGGCGGGCCTGGCCTCGGGCCGTCGGGCCGTCAGGCCGTCCGGGCGACACAGCGGTCGGCGGATCTCACTAGCCTTGGTCCATGACTACGGCTCTGATTACGGGATCGACCGCCGGTATCGGCGCGGCCTTCGCCCGGAGGCTCGCCGGTGACGGCCACAACCTGATCCTGGTGGCACGGAACACCGAGCGGCTGCGGGAGCAGGCGACCGAACTGCACGACCGGCACGGCATCGAGGCGGAGGTCCTCACCGCGGACCTCGCGACGGACGACGGGATCGCCGCCGTCGAGAAGCGGCTCGCGGACCGCAGGAGTCCGGTCGACCTCCTTGTGAACAACGCCGGGTTCGGCAACAAGGGCCAGTACCTGGAGGTGTCGATCGAGGACGAGCTGACGATGCTCAAGGTGCACTGCGAGGCGGTGCTGCGCCTGACGTCGGCGGCGACGGAGTCGATGCGCGAGCGGGGTCGCGGAGGTGTCGTCAACGTCGCGTCGGTGGCGGCGTTCGTGCCGCGCGGGACGTACGGCGCGTCGAAGGCGTGGGTCGTGCAGTTCACCCAGGGTGCGGCGAAGGATCTGGCCGGTTCCGGGGTGCGTCTTATGGCCCTGTGCCCCGGATTCGTACGGACCGAGTTCCACGAGCGCGCCGGGATGGGCACGTCCAACATCCCCAAGTGGATGTGGCTCGACGCGGACAAGCTGGTCGCGGCCGCGATCGCCGACCTGGCACGCGGCAAGACCCTGTCCATCCCGGACCCGCGGTACAAGGCGCTGATGGGCGTGGTGAAGGTGACCCCGAGGGCGCTGCTCGGCGGAGTGACTTCACGAACGGGCCGCAAGTACGGCCCGCAGTAAGAAGAGCGCCCCGTAAGGGG